>CAIWRE010000001.1 GCA_903914985.1 uncultured beta proteobacterium
ACTCTCCAGCGGCTCGCGCAAAGCCTCCAAAGCGCTGCGGGCAAATTCGGGGAACTCGTCCAGGAATAACACGCCGTTGTGTGCCATGGAAATCTCGCCCGGTCGTGGTGGCGAGCCGCCGCCCACCAGTGCCACGGCGCTGGCCGAATGGTGCGGGCTGCAGGTGGGGCGTTGGCCCCACTGGGCGAGCGAGAAGCGCCCGGCCAGACTGCTGATGGCCGCACTTTGCAGCGCCTGCGCGGTCGTCATCTCGGGCAGCAAGCCGGCAAAGCGCTGCGCCAGCATGGACTTGCCCGCGCCCGGTGACCCGATCAGCAGCAGGCTGTGGCCTCCGGCGGCGGCGATTTCGAGTGCGCGCTTGGCAGCTGCCTGGCCTTTGACATCGGCCAGGTCGGGCCCGTCTGCGGCCACGCGCGGGGCGACGCCGTGCAGGCGGCACCAACCCGCATCGTCAGCGCCCGGGTCCTTGGCGCTGCCCTCGGGCACAAATTGCCGCACCACATCGAGCAGATGCACCGCGCGATAGACCTCGGCACCCGGCACCAGGGCCGCTTCCTCGGCGCTGCCCGGCGGCAGCACCAGGCGGGTGCGTATGCCCGCCGTGTGCAAGGCCAGTCCCATGGCCAATGCGCCGCGCACCGGGCGCAAGGCCCCGCTAAGCGACAGTTCACCCGCAAACTCGTAGTCCGCCAGTTTTGTGCCGTCAATCTGCCCGCTGGCCGCCAGAATGCCCAGCGCGATCGGCAGGTCGAGCCGGCCCGAATCCTTGGGCAGGTCGGCCGGCGCGAGGTTGACCGTGATGCGCTTGTTGTGCGGGAATTCCAGCCCCGCGTTCTGGATGGCGCAGCGCACGCGTTCGCGCGCTTCCTTGACTTCCACGTCCGCCAGGCCGACCAGCGTGAAGCTGGGTAGGCCATTGGCCAGATGGACTTCCACGGTGACTTGCGCCGCCTCCAAACCCAGCAGGGCGCGCCCCTGAACCCACGATAAAGCCATAAACCCCCCAAATTGGTGCAAAAAAGCAAAAAACCAATCCAACGGAAATTTATGCACTATATCGGTGCACTATGTGTTTGTGTACAGTTATTTTATGCCGATTTTCGATCGAATTCGGGGCGATTTGGCCCAAATTCCGGCTGTGGGGCCTTTCTCGGCGTGGCACGCCTCCTGCTAAACCCCTTGGTCTCCCATTGTTTGGAGCGGCATCCGGCATGGGCCGGGCGTCAGCAAGCCCCTTTTCCACGAAACGAGGTCATCGATATGAAATTAGTCACAGCGGTTATCAAACCCTTCAAGCTCGACGAAGTGCGCGAAGCCTTGTCGGCCATCGGTGTGCAAGGTATCACCGTCACCGAGGTCAAAGGCTTTGGCCGCCAGAAAGGCCACACCGAGCTGTACCGCGGCGCGGAATACGTGGTCGATTTCCTGCCCAAAATAAAAATCGAGGTCGTCATCGCGGACGACCAGATCGAAGCCGCGCTCGAAGCAATCGCCAGCGCTGCGCGAACCGGGCGGATCGGCGATGGCAAGATCTTTGTATCTGAAATCCTGGACGTAATGCGGATCCGAACAGGCGAGACCGGACCCGCCGCCGTCTGAACCACAACATCATCCCAGAGCTCAAGAAGGG
>CAIWRE010000002.1 GCA_903914985.1 uncultured beta proteobacterium
TCGATGGCCTCGGAAAACAATTTGCCAAAGCTGCCCAGGTCGGACATGAACAACGCCAGCACCCCGGCAAACGGCCCCAGGCCCACCACGTTGATCCAGACCAGGGCCCAAATCAAGATGTCCACACCGCGCAAGGTGTCAAAGCTGCGCCGCGCCATAAATTGCACCAACCGGTTGAGCGTGGTGTTGCGCGCCGCCAAAAATCCCAGCGGAAATGCCACGATGGCAGCCATCAGCGTGCCCAGCAAGGCGATGGCCAGCGTCTCCACCATGGCGTGCACATAGCTGCCGGCAAGCGCCCAGCTTCCGGGAGAAGGGGGAAGCATGCGCAGCGCCATGGCGCCGAGCTCCCCGAATCCTGCAACAAGGCGGGCAATCGTCATGTCCAGGCTGTAGATGCCGTAGCCAAACAAGATCAGCGCAAGCGCCAGGAGCGCAAGGCCCACGCCATGTCCACGATAGAAAGGTTGGAAGTGCTCGGCGTAGCGGGATTTCAGTGCCCACTGTTTGCCAGACAAGCGTGTCGCAGTTGTCGCTGGCTTGGACGTGCTCATGCGGCGCGCTCCTGACCCAAAAGGCGGTGGCGCACACGCTCGGTCAACGTGTCAATCAGCATGACGGTCCCGATGATCAGCACCAGCAGTGCGCTGACATCAGCGTAGTAAAACTTGCGAATGACTTCCAGCAGCGTTTGGCCAATGCCCCCTGCGCCCACAAAACCCAGCACTGCGGCGCCGCGCACATTGATCTCAAAGCGCAGAAGGGCGTAACTTGCAAAATTAGACGCCACTTGGGGGAGAACCGCAAAACGGACCTTCTGCAGCCAGTTGCCGCCACTGGCCAACACGCCGTCCACGGGCTTCATGTCGATGTTCTCCACGACTTCGGCAAACAGCTTGCCTAAAGCGCCTCCGGTGTGAATCGCCAAGGCCAGGATTCCTGGCAGCGGGCCCAGACTGAAGGCCGCCACAAAGATCAGCGCAAATACCATCTCGGGCACGGTGCGCGAAAACTCCAGTAAGCGCCGGGTAGCAAACACCAGCCACTGGCGCTCGGTGATATTTTTGCTGGCCAAGAAGCACAGCAGCAGCGCTGCCAGGGCACCCAGCAGTGTGCCCACGTAGGCCATCAACAGTGTCTCACCCATCAGGGCCAGCCATTTCTTCCAACCCCAAAACCATTCTTTGGGATCGCTCACTACCCATTGGCCGCTTTCCAAATGAAAAATGCGGTCGATGTAGCTGCTGAAGTTGCCAATGTTGTCCAGAAACTTGCCAACAGAGATTTCTGCGGCATGGCCGGCAAAGAAGACGCACACCGCCAGTGCCAGCAAGCCCAGCCACAGCTGGCGGCGTTTGGCCGCGACAGCGTTGGCGTAGGCTTTGGCGTGGCTGGCGGATGCGCTCACGTCGACTTAGTTCTTGCGCAGCGCGTCAACGAACTTGTTGAGTTCGATCACGGGCAGGTAAGCGTCGTGGCTCACCGGTTGGAAGGGCTCGTACTTGCCGTTGGAGAACTTGTCAAACGCAGCCTTGTCCTTCTTGGCAAAGTCAAAAATCGCTTGTTCGATTTTCTTCTTCAGGTCGGCAGGTAGGCTGTCCAGGTGAGCCAAAGGTGAATTCACGATCTGGTCAGACTTGTAGAGGACGCGGAAGTCTTCTTTCTTGACCATTCCCTTGTCGGCCATACGCGTCACCTCCGAATCGGTCTCGCTAAACCATTGGTTAGCGGCCACGTCAACCGTGCCTTGGTTCAAAGCGGTGATTGCATTGGTATGGCTGCCGCTGTAAATCACTTTGCCGAAAAAGTCTTCGGCTTTGATGCCCATTTTGGACAAGGCGTAGCGGGGCACGTTGTTGCCCGAGGTGGAGTTGGGGTCCACAAAAGCGATATTTTTCCCTTTCAGATCTTCTACCTTTTGGTAAGGTGAGTTGGCCTTGACCCACAGCACCGAGTAATAGCCTTTGACACCGCCCTTGCCCACTTCAGTAGCAAATGCAGTGGTCTTGACGCCGATCATGCGGGCGCGTGCATAGGAGGCGGGGCCGTAGTAGGCGATGTGAATTTGTTCAGCGCGTTGGCCTTCGATCACAGCCGCATAGTCACCCACGATGCGCAGCTTGACAGGAATGCCAAGCTCGCCCGACAGGTAGGCGGCGAAACCGGAAAACTGTTCCGTCACGGCAGCGGCGTTTTCTGCGGGGATGCTGGCAAACACCAACTCGGGGTATTTAGATTTCCAGTCCTGCGCCTGTGCCGAAGCCATCAGGGCGGTAGATGCAGCGAGTGCCATAAGTGCACGACGATTGAACATAGTGGTTCCTTTAATGAGATTGAAATGGAAAAAAGAAGGCGAGAAACAGAAAAGCCAATGCAAAAAGGCGCTAGGCGTGTCGGGCAAACGGCAGCACCACCGCAGCGGTGCGCCCCTGCACTTCGGCAGCTTCCATGCCGTACAGGTCGTGCACCACAGAGTCAGTGAGCGCGTCGGGAACATCGTCAAACACGACCCGTCCCGCCGACATGCCCACCAGCCGGTCGCAGTAGTTGCGCGCCACATCCAGTGCATGCAAATTGCACAGCACGGTGATACCCATGTCGCGGTTGATGCTGCGCAGCGCATCCATCACCACCTGCGTGTTTCGCGGGTCCAAGGATGCAATGGGCTCATCCGCCAAAATAATTTGGGGCTCCTGCACCAACGCGCGACACAGTGCCACACGTTGCTGCTGTCCGCCGGAGAGTTGGTCGCATCGCTGGGCGGCATAGTCGGCCATGCCAAAGCGATCCAAGGCTTCCAGCGCTGCGAGCTTGTCGGCATCGCTCCACAAGGTCAGCAGGGACCGCCAGGTCGGCACACTGGTCAGGCGCCCCATCAACACATTGGTCAGTACATCCAGGCGACCGATCAGGTTGAACTGCTGGAACACCATGGCGCAGTTGCGACGCCACTCGCGCAATGCGGGCCCTTGCAGGTCAGTGACTACCGCCCCGTCAAATTCGATGGTCCCGGATGTGGGCTCATTGAGGCGGTTGATCATGCGCAGCAGCGTGGACTTGCCTGCGCCAGAGCGCCCGATCACGCCGACAAAGCTGCCTGCGTCAATCGACAGCGACACGTCATGGACGGCTACGGTGTCGCCGAAGCGTTTGCCGAGCTTGTGAAGTTGGAGTGTGTGCATGGGTGTTCCTGACATCCGGCGTCAAATCGCGGAAGTCGGCTCTAAGGGAAGCTTAGAAATCATGTGTGTCAGTCCAGTGACGAAACCTATGCCACTCGCACGCCGCCGCGCCAGACGGCACGCACTACGGGCTGCTGGCGCCCGTCGGCCAAAGGCGTCATGCGCACCTGAACCAAGTCGCCACGCAAGCCCTGGGCGATGCTGCCCCGGTCATACAAACCAAGCGCGTGCGCCGGGTTGCGACTCACCAGCGCACTGGCCTGCGGCAGGCTCAAGCCCGCTGTTTCGGTCAGGCGCACCATGGCGGAAATCAAGCTGCCTGGCACGTAGTCCGACGACAAAATGTCGACCAAGCCCAGGCGAGCCAGCTCAA
>CAIWRE010000003.1 GCA_903914985.1 uncultured beta proteobacterium
CACTTCGCCCGCATATTTGCGTGCGCCAGCGCTGGCCTGCAGGATAACGGGGGCACCCACCTCGCTGGCGGCCTCCATCACGGCCTGGATTTGCTCCAGGTTGTTGACGTTGAAAGCGGGTATGCCATAGCCCTCTTGGGCGGCATGGTCCAACAATTCACGCAGGGAAACGAGTGCCATGGGGATTCTCCGGAAGTTTGGTAACTGCTTGGTAACTTTTGACCTTGGGCGAATTTTAGCCGCGGCACTTTCACCCCGCTTACCCCCGTTCGACCGGCACGCCGGTGCCGACAGACCCTCAGGCGACGCGGCAGATTTTGAGCATATTGGTGCCGCCCGGCGCACCCATGGGTTCGCCACAGGTGATGGCGTACACGTCGCCCGTTGCAACGATGCCCAGTGCCTTGAGCTGCTGTTCCGCGTCGCGCAAGGCGTTGTCGCGGTCGGCCACTGCGCCCATCAGCAGGGGGCGCACATTGCGGTACAGCGTCATCTTGCGCTGGCTCACCACTTTGGGCGTGATGGCGTAAATCGGCACCTGAATCAGGTGGCGGCTCATCCACAGCGCGGTCGATCCGCTGTCGCTCATGGCCACAATGGCTTTGGCACCCATGTGGTGGGCGGTAAACAGCGCACCCATGGCAATGGCCTGGTCAATCCGGGCAAAGGTCTTGCCAATAAAGTCGGCGTCAAGCTTGGAGTCCTCGCCACTTTCGGCGGCCAGGCAGATTTGCGCCATTTCCTTGACGGTTTCCAGCGGGTATTTGCCTGCCGCAGTTTCTGCCGACAGCATGACGGCGTCGGTGCCGTCCAGCACCGCGTTGGCCACGTCGCTCACTTCGGCGCGGGTGGGCACCGGGTTGGTGATCATGGACTCCATCATCTGCGTGGCGGTAATCACCACCTTGTCGTGCTCGCGGGCCAGCTTGATCATGCGCTTTTGCAGCGCAGGCACGGCTGCATTGCCCACCTCGACTGCCAAGTCGCCACGCGCGACCATGATGCCGTCGCTGGCCAGCAAAATCTCCAGGAGCTTGGGGATAGCCTCGGCGCGCTCGATTTTGGCAATCAGGCCCGGCTTGTGGTTAAAGGGCTCGGCGGCCACGTTGCACAGTTGGCGCGCCATTTCCATGTCGGTGGCGTTTTTCGGAAAGCTCACCGCCACATAGTCCGCCTGAAAGCTCATCGCGGTGCGGATGTCTTCCATGTCTTTGGCCGTCAGCGCCGGTGCGGTCAGACCGCCGCCTTGCTTATTGATGCCTTTGTTGTTGGACAGCTCACCGCCGAGCTTGACGGTCGTGTGCACCTGCTGACCCACCACCGCGTCCACCGTGATCACGATCAAACCGTCGTTGAGCAGGAGCACATCCCCGGCCTTCACCTCGTCGGGCAGGGCTTTGTAGTCCAGGCCCACAGCGTTGATATCACCGAGCTCGGTGCGCGCTGCGTCAAGCACAAACTTCTGGCCGTGCTCCAAAAACACCTTGCCTTCGGCAAACTTGCCCACGCGAATCTTGGGGCCCTGCAAATCGGCCATGATGGCCACTTCACGGCCTGCGCGCTGCGCTGCTTCGCGGACCAGGCGGGCGCGGTCAATATGGTCTTGCGCTTTGCCGTGGCTGAAGTTCAGGCGCACCACGTCCACCCCGGCGCGGATCAGCGCCTCGAGCATCTCCGGGTCACTGGAAGCGGGGCCAAGGGTGGCAACAATTTTGGTGGCGCGACGGGTCATTGAGGGTGGCTCCTGAATCTGCTCTTGTAGGGGAAGCGGGCATTTTCACACGCGCCGCGCGGCAAAAGTTACAACTCTGCGTCAGCCGCGAGCACGCGCTCAATCACACCCCCGCCCAGGCACACCTCGCCGTCGTACAACACGGCCGACTGGCCTGGCGTGACGGCCCACTGCGCTTGTGCAAACCGCAGCGCAAATTCAGCGTCGATGTGCGCCGTCAGCCCACACGCGCTGTCGCTCTGGCGGTAGCGGGTTTTGGCCGCAAGACCGGGACTGCTGGGGCTTGGGCCGTTTGAGGGCGCGCTACCGGCCACCCAGCTGGCGTCCAAGGCACTCAAGGTATGCGACAGCAGCCAGGGGTGGTCATGCCCTTGCACTACCCACAAGGTGTTGGTCTGCAGGTCCTTGCGCGCCACGAACCAAGGTGCGTGCTCGCCGCCACCCTTTTGCGCCCCGCGCGCCTTGAGGCCGCCAATGCCCAAGCCCTGGCGCTGGCCCAGGGTGTAAAAAGACAGGCCCACATGCTGGCCAATGGTTTGGCCCTTGGGATTTTTGATGGGGCCGGGCTCCATGGCGATGTAGCGGTTCAAAAACTCACGGAAGGGTCGCTCGCCGATAAAGCAGATACCGGTCGAGTCTTTTTTCTTGGCATTGGGCAGGCCAATCGCATCGGCAATGCGGCGCACCTCGGTCTTGTGCAGCTCACCCACCGGGAACAAGGTCTTGGACAACTGCGCCTGGTTCAAGCGGTGCAAAAAGTAGCTTTGGTCTTTGGCGGGGTCCAGCCCTTTGAGCAGCTCGTACAAACCAGTCGCCGCATTCAAGCGCACGCGGGCGTAATGGCCGGTGGCGATTTTTTCTGCTCCCAAGCGCAAGGCGTGGTCCAAAAAGGCTTTGAACTTGATTTCGGCGTTGCACAAAATGTCGGGGTTGGGCGTGCGCCCTGCCTGGTATTCGCGCACAAACTCGGCAAACACGCGGTCTTTGTAGTCGGCTGCAAAGTTGACGTGCTCGATCTCAATACCCAGCACATCGGCCACTGCCGCAGCGTCCACAAAATCAATGTTGGAAGTGCAGTAACCGGGGTCGGAGCCGGAGTTGTCGGCGTCGGCCGGGCGGTCATCGTCCTCCCAGTTTTTCATGAAGATGCCCACCACCTCGTGGCCTTGCTGTTTGAGCAAATAGGCCGTGACCGCCGAGTCCACGCCGCCGCTCAAGCCCACCACGATGCGTTGCTTTTTTCCGGATAGGGAGGCGGGGTTCATTCCAAGGATTTTAGGCTTTAGGGCCTGTAGCGGCGGTTGGTGGCGCTCACCGCCCGCGATAAATGCTCGCGTCGGTGGTCACCAGTTCCAGGGGATAACGCTTGCCGGCCAAATAGTCTTCCATGCTTTGCACCACCAGCGGGCTGCGGTGCAGGGCGTGGCTGGCGCGAATCTCATCGGCCGTGAGCCACAGGGTGCGCACGATGCCATAGTCCAAACGGCGCCCACTCTGCAATGCGCCGAGTTGGCCGCAATAAGCAAAGCGCAGGTAGGTAATGTCCTCGCCCTTGGGCCGCGACGCACTGGGCGCACGCTCAAACCGTGACAGATAAATGCCGACCAGCGCCGTGGGTTTGAAGGCGTACGCCGTTTCTTCCAGCGTTTCGCGCGCGCAAGCGTCTTGCGGTGATTCACCAGGGTCCAAATGACCGGCAGGGTTGTTCAGGCGCAGGCCTTCGGGCGTGTGTTCTTCAACCAGCAAGAATTTGCCTTGGTGCTCTATGACGGCAGCTACCGTAGCACTGGGTTTCCAGCGGTGCGCAGCCATCAAAGCACCTCGGTTTGCGGGCCTTCGGCGGCACGCTCAGCATATTTGTTGAAGCGCCAGGCGTGGGACTCGAGTGTGATGCGCCGCCACGTACCGCGCTTTTCGGCGGGAGACATTTGCGGCCAATGCTGCACTTCCCAAAAGCTGCGACCGCAGCCCTTGCACTCTTCGTCGCCCTGGCTGGTAGAGCAAATGGCGATGCAGGGCGTGTCGGGCGTACTGGCATACCAGTCCAACCACGCGGCATGGGCTTTGGCGGGCATGCTGGCCTCGTCGGCTTCAGACTCATGGCAGTAGACCATCAAGGCATAGACCTCGGCCAGCGCGCGGGTGGCCGCAGGCAGAGCCACGCCATCGGGCGAAGGCTCTTTGGCACGCCAATAGTTGATGGCCGATTCGATATCGGTGATGTGAATGCCTGCCATGGGTCCTTTGATGAAGAGGCGCGATGATAGCGGGGTGCCGGCATTCAGGTCCGACAGTCAACGCTAACAACCCCCTAATTTCGCCAAGGGTAAACGGGCGACGGATAGCATTCGCGTCTTTCACTACCGAATTACGGAAAGTTTGCTGCTCATGGACATGTTTTCACCCCCGTGGTGGTCGGCATTGCTGTCGATTTTGCTAATCGACTTGGTGCTGGCCGGGGACAATGCCATATTGATTGCCTTGGCAGCGCGCAATTTGCCCGCGGAACTCAAGAAAAAAGCGATTATGTGGGGCACCGTTGGTGCGATTGTGGTGCGTTCTGCGATGACCGTCGGCGTAGTCTGGTTGCTCCAGATCCCCGGACTGATGTTGGTTGGCGGGATCGGCCTGCTATGGATTGCTTACCAGTTGATGGCCGATCAGGGCGGTAAAGACGAGCATGGTGATGGTGCCACCACGTTCTGGGGTGCCATGAAAACCATCATCGTGGCCGATGCGCTCATGGGCATCGACAACGTGCTGGGTGTTGCCGGTGCAGCACACGGCGCATTTGACCTGGTCATCATCGGCCTGCTGGTCAGCGTTCCCATTGTGGTTCTGGGTAGCAGCGTGGTGTTGAAGCTCGTGGAGCGCTTTCCGGTCATCATCACCCTGGGCGCAGCAGTATTGGCCTTTACTGCAGCGCACATGCTGGTGACGGAGCCGCTTTTGATGAGCTATGTGGGAGACAACAAAGCAGGACTGACGCAGACGCAGCAGATGATGCACTGGTGCATTTACGGCGTGTGCGTTGCAGGGGTCCTGCTGGCCGGGCGGTGGCGACAGGCCCGGGCGGCGGCAGCTCAAGACTGATCTGCCTCAACACCACAGCACAGTCAGGCATTCTTTGGCAGGAGCGATAGCGCGCCCGCGCTATGCTTAAAGCCCTATGAAAATTCTCTGTAAATGGCTGTTGAATGCGGCGGCGCTTTTGGCGATTGCCCATCTGTACCACGGCGTGCAGGTCAGCAGCTTTGGTGCCGCCATGCTCGCCGCCTTGGTGGTGGGACTGTTCAACGCGTTGCTGCGTCCGATATTGGTGGTACTGACTTTCCCGGTGACGGTTCTTTCGCTAGGGCTTTTTTTGTTTGTGATCAACGCCCTGATGTTCTGGGGTGCCGCCACCGTGCTCGAGGGTTTCGAAGTGGACGGCTTTGGCGCAGCCTTGCTGGGATCGCTGCTGTACACCGCCACCGGCATGGTCATCAACCTAGCGCTGGACCGCCTGTTCCCGAATTAGCTGGATAACTTCACGGGCGCGGGTGTCCACAATGGCCGCTTCCAAATAGTCTGGACCCATCGCGCCCCATTGGCCCGCGCGCATCAGGTCTTGTGCTGCCCGCAGGCGCCCCAGTGCGGACGACCAGTCCTGCTCCAAGGCATCCGCTTGTGCCTGGGCCCGAATGGATGCAATGTTGCGGCCCTGCGACTCGCAGGAACTGGCCAACCATCGCCAGGCCATGGCATCACGTGGGTTGACGCTCACCCAGTCGCGCAAGCGTTCTGTGGCCGCTGCCAGTGTTTGCACAGTGCCCACCTGAATTTGCGCTTGCGCAAGCATCAAAACGCGGGCCCGCAGCCACATGCTGGTGGAGTCGCCCTTCTTCGGTACCAACAATGCGCCAGCGCGCGTCCCGTCGCCCTGGCCCAGCGCCATCTCCGCCTCCAGCAACTGGGCCAGACTTTCGTCCGCGCCCTGGCGCTGAAGATGTTGTTGCAATTGAGCGCTCAGCCCCCTGGCACCCGCAAAATCTCCCAGCTTGTAGGCTGCAAGCGTTGCGCCGTACAAAACAGCGGCCTGTGCCGCCGGGCCCTTGGTGGAAAGCACCGCGGGCTGCGCATCGGCCTGCCATTCACGCAAAGCATCGACACCCGGGTTGGCGAGCACCTTGGCGCGCGAAGAGATCATTTGCGGATCAAAGTCCGGCTTGGACACGGCCTTGTGTGATGATGCAGAAATCCCGCTCAACGCGCCGATACGGTTTTGCATGTCCGAAATCCGCTCGGTGGTTAAAGGGTGGCTGCGCAAATAAGGAAATCCGCCGCTGTCATTGAGCCGGTTGGCTTGCTGCAGTTTCTCAAACATAGACACAAAGCCTTGTGGCGCATAGCCGGCCTGCGTCATGACGGAAAATCCGATGCGGTCGGCCTCGCGCTCCATATCGCGCGAGAAATTCAGCTGGCTTTGTGCCGCCGCCGCCTGCCCGCCGGTAATCACCGCACTGGCCGCCTGGCTATTGGAATTGCTTTTGCTGGCCGCCAAGACCCCCAAAATCATGGCCCCCATCACCCAAGGTGACTGCGAGGCTTGATGCGCCATATTGCGCGCGATATGCCGCTGCGTGACGTGGCTGAGCTCGTGACCAAGCACCGAGGCCAGTTCGTCGCGGTTGCTGACCACTGCAAGCAGCCCCAGATGGACACCAAAATAGCCCCCGGGCAAGGCAAAGGCATTGACCGACCGGTCACGCCCGAGCAGCAACTCCCAGGCAAAGACGTCTGCCACTTCAGGTGCTAGCTCACCGCGCGCTTTGGATGCGGCCAACAATGGTTGCCAAATGCTTTGTAAGTACGCCATTGTGACGGGGTCATCGACATAGTCAGGGTCCCGGTAGAGGCTACGCACGATGCTGTCTCCAAGCCGTCGCTCAGCCGCGGGGGACATCTCAGTGCCATCACCCAAATGGGGCAAGGTGTTCGCTGCCTGCGGTTCGGCGGCAACCGACGCCCGCGACAAGAACATCGCCGGCAAACAGGCGCAGGCCAACGCCAATGCGGTCGGCCGCAACCATCGCCCGACGCGCTGTTGCTTGGCCGCGCCGGGCGACGGCCTACTCTGTCGCGTGCTCTGGTCTGTGTTTGCCATACCCCGATGATGCCCGTTAACGGTGAAGCCTCGGTAAACCCGCGGCGCAGGCACCCGACTTATGATCTTCACTATGAACCAACTCACCCACTTTGACTCCCAAGGCCTCGCCCATATGGTGGACGTGGCCGATAAAGCCAGCACCAAACGGATTGCGATCGCCACAGGACGGATTGAAATGCTGGCCAATACGCGCGCCTTGATCGAGGCGGGTACCGCAAAAAAGGGCGATGTGCTGGGCGTGGCACGCATTGCCGCCATCATGGCGGCCAAAAAAACCAGTGAGCTCATCCCCTTGTGCCACCCCATTGCACTGACGCGCGTGGCGGTGGAATTTGCCATTGCCCACCATGATGCGGATGGTTTTGATGGCGTGCTCTGCACCGCCGCCGCCGAAACCGTAGGCCCCACCGGCGTGGAGATGGAAGCCCTCACCGCCGTGCAAGTCGCCCTGCTCACCATCTACGACATGTGCAAAGCCGTGGACCGGGGCATGGCCATGAACGGCATCACCCTGCGGGAAAAGCACGGGGGCAAGAGCGGGAGTTTTGTGAATGCGCTTTGATTGAGCGCCAGCAACGAATGCGACCGGGTACCGCCCTATGACCGAAGCTGAACTTTTCAAAAAGTCATTACGGATTGTTGCCGGGTTGTCAGCGACCTTGGTACTCGCAAGCGCCGCTTTCCCTTACCAACCCGCAGGCAAGTTTAAAACCGAAGAGCAGGCCCGAAAATACTGCCCCAACGACCAGGTGGTGCGGGTAGACCTCAGCACCCGTCGCTTTTACGCCAAGGGGCATTTTTTGTATGGCGTCGTCAGCGGCGCGACCTACGAGTGCTTGCGTGAGGCGCTGCAAGAGGGCAATGTGCCCGGCTGACGCCACGTCAATACATGCGCCTAAGGACGTGGTCGTGCCCAGTTTTCGTAATCAGCAGGATAAGCGGCCTTTAAACGCGGTGCATAAAACGCCACATCCGCCTCTTTACCAAGGACCTGCGCACATTGCAACAGCTTTTGCACGACCATAGGCTCCGGCGAAAAATGCAGCAAATCAGTGGCCAGCGATTGCAGGTAGGCCGCGTTGGCCGGTGTGACAGGCGTCACTGCCAGCTGGGCAAAGTCCACCTGGTCGGAGAATAGCCAAACTTGCCGCATCTGCTCCCAGCTTTGCGCACGCAGTTGCGGCGCACGCTCCTCGGGTGGAAGATAGGGTTGGCTCACGCGCCAGTAACTCCAGCCTGCCAGTGCGCAGGCCAGGCCTATAAGTAGGCCCGCCGCCATGGCCGTTAGGCCCCCGCGCCTTACCCGAGAAGCACTGCTCCTCCCGCCCGGTGCCTCATCTTCAGACCGATACAACGCGCCCACGCAGAACAAAGCGGCGACTTGGAACTGGGCATACCACAAGGGGTATTCCAGCAAACTGTGCACACCGATCACTGCCAGCACGGCCCAGGCCAGTTGCCGCTCCGGCCGTTGTTCCTGAATGGGCTGCCGGCGCCAAATCCAGACCACCACCGCGGCGCACAAAATGACCGCGACCGGCACGCCCAGCTCCACGGCTATGTGCAAAGGGAGGTCATGGGCGTTGTCCAACAACTCGCAAAACCGCAGGCCCGCCCATGGTGCGTCGTAGAGGGTGATGAAGTGCGCATAGCCCAGCTCACCCCAGCCCCAGCCCCACAGTGGCTTTTGGGCAATCAGATACAGCACATTGCGCCACAGGTTGAGGCGACTGTTGCACTGCGCACTGCTTTCAGGCCACCGGTCCAGCGCACCATGTTCTATGCCCGCCAACTTGGGCAATCCCCATGCCGCCAACAAATACAAAAGAAGCGGGGCAAGCCATCGCAGGACTTGCCATGTCTTGCGCGCCGAGGCCCCCGCCGCGTTGAGCGACCAGCATAGTCCCAGGCCTGAAAGGACGAGCAGTTGTAGCGCACCGGTGCGGGACCCCGAAGCCGCCACGGCTGCTACCAACACGATCGTCAACGCCCCTGCCGCAAGGCGCTTAGGAAGATTGCGCTGCGCAACGTTAGCGGATTCACTCACCCACCACCACCCCAGCGCCGCCAGACCCATGGTGCACAAGCTTGCAAACTGGTTGCGCTGGCGCAAGTTGCCAAAGGCCTGGCCTATCCCGGGCTGATTTACCCACGGTCTGAAGGATTCGCTGACATCGAAATACTGCAGCAAACCCAGTATCGCGTTGATGCTGGCCGCCGCCACCCAGGCGAGGGCCATGGTTTGAACGCGCTGCCGCAGTGTTTGTGCCAGTGCCGCCCACCACAGCAAAACCACACTGGTGCAAGCCCAAGTAAACAGAAAGGGCAACACCGACGCATTCGGCCCGCTGGTAAACGGGTTCAGCCATGGCGCCACCAACAAAGGCAGCGTGGCGAAAAGGAGAAATTGTTGGTTTCGTTGGTTTTGATTCACTGAGGCGGATTATCTTGCGGTGTCTTGTCAAACTTCACCGGCCAGGCAATGGCGGCAATTTCGGGATGGGCAACACCCGATTTCGCCCAATCCTTTGCCGCGTTGAAACACCCGCTCGCGGGCATTAACTTGCAATAACGCTGCAGCCACACAACCGCCTGCTCCGGTCGGTGATTGAGGGCCTCGGATGCTGCCAAGTAAAACATCGCGTGGCTCTCTGGAAACACCTCCGTCAAATTTTCACGTTCCAAGAGCTCGGCGTCACTCAGGCGTCTGGTGGTAGGCGCTCGCACCATCTCAATGTGCCGGGACATGTGCGTTATCACCAGCGCGTCGGGTGTCGTCCAAGGCGCCGCCTGAAAGCCGGCCCGCTGCAGCCGCATACTTCGGTAGGCGTCCTCAACAGGAAAGTAGTCCGCAATGATGAGCGCCAACAAGCTTGTCGCAAACAGATACAGCACGACCACCACTGCCCGGGGAACTTTCAGCCAGTTGCGAACATCGCCGCCCATGCGCACTTCCAGCGCGCCCACCAACCATCCCACCGGAAGCAATATGTAGGCGTAATGCAGGGGATATTCCAGCATGGAATGGTTCAAAACCAGCAGCACCAGCAGCAGCAAGATCGCCTGGTCCGGAGTTTTGACGGAGAGGAAGCGCCGGGTCACCCACACCAGAATGACGATGCACAGGATTCCACCCAAAGGTATGCCGCACCACAGCAGCAAGTCGAAAAACAGGTTGTGGGCTGAATTAAAGGGTCCAAAACCAGTCGTGCGCAAGTCCAGGGCGCGCAACTCGGCCAGTGCCGTCTGGTACCAACCGTAGCCGGCCCACGGCGCTGCGCGCAGCGCATCCCAGCACAAACCCCATATCTCCCATCGCTGCATTGCACTGCCGGAGCTGATCGCGCTGCCACCGGACGCATGCCACTGAAGAGAAACTACGCACAACGCCAGGTAGCAAAACAACCCGCTGATGAACCAGGGCGTGCGTGCATCCGGCCACATACGCCGCCAATACCACACCGCAAACACCACCAACGTCAGCCCCAGCCACGCTGTGCGGGAGCCGGTCAGCGCGATGCCAAACAACAAATAGGCAGCGGCCAGCAGACCTGTTGGCCAGTGAATTTGCCGTCGCCATGCGCCCCAGGCCACCGCACCCAGCGCCAGGCAGAGAAAGGTCGCCGCTTGGTTCGGTTGGCCAAGATTTGCAGCCGGCCTGATGGCCTCCCCACCCATGGACCACCACTCCCAACCGTTGTCAAGTACGTACCACTGCCGCAGCTGAATCCATACTGAAAGCAAGGCAGCAATGCCCAGGGCTACGAAGAGTCCGTCCAACAGGTCGCCCGGGGCCGATGCTTCCCAGCGGGCGGCACAAACAAGCACTATGAAGAATCCCGCCAGATAGGCCACAGACATCCAGGCATGTCCCGCCAATGGAATAAGTCCAATACCCCACTGCACCAGAGCGATACACACTGCCAGACCCGAAAATAGGCCCGCCTTCGGCATCGCCCATGCACCTTTGGTGCGAAAGAACAGGGGGGCGGCCGCTATAGACGATGCGAGCGCGGTCCAGGCGTCATGGTGAAACGCGGGCCATGGCAGCGCGTGATTCGGCAACAACCAGCCCAGACACAAAAAGCAGGCCCACAGAACAATCCATTTCTTGTGGACGACATAGGTAAGGTTTGGCATCAATGTGTAAATAAATATGCAAAAAAAGAGCACCCTAAGGTGCTCTTTTATTTGGCGTCAATGCTGAGGTATCGACAATGTAACGCTTAGGATTTTGGCAGGTACTTTGCAATATTGGTTCCACTGCCGGTTATGGCCCAGGTCAAGCCAGAGCCAGTGCAGGCCGCCGTGTAGGTGATGGTGTCGTTACCAGTAATTGCGGAGCCAATTGCTTTCATTTGGATCGTCACCGTGGCAGCACTCGTACTAGTACCAGCGAGCGTAACAGAGGTCACGTAAGTGGACGAGATAGAAGTCGCCGAAGCCAAGCCCATGGTGGTGTTCGTGGTGGTTGTACTCAAGCTTCCCTCGCTGCAAGCCATTCCAGCGGCTGTGCGCGCCGGTTCCGACAATGAGATCGCGTCCACAACTTTCGCCTTAACGGTGTAATCCTGGTAAGCGGGCAGTGCGACCGCCGCCAAAATGCCGACAATCGCCACAACAATCATCAACTCAATCAGGGTGAAACCTTTTTGCATTGCAGAATTCATAATCATTCCCTCAAATTATTGAAATAGCGGCTGTCACCGCGACATGTGCAAGCCGCACGACTTAATTCTAAGCACAAAACAAGACTGTTTGGTGATTATTGTGAATTTAATTTGTGTTTTTCCCCACAGTAGGCGTTTGTCTTAGGGCAAGTTGGGGCTTTATTGACCGACGTCAAGCGCCTGTAAAAGTGAAAAAAGATGCCCTGGCACGGCGCGGGGCATCTTTTCAGAACTGCTTTTTCGGCCGATTGCGCGCCGACATGCTTCTCAGATTTACAGCATCGCTTTCAACAGTTTTGCCATCTCTGACGGGTTTCGCGTAATCGTGAATCCGCACTCTTCCATGACGGCAAGCTTGGCTTCTGCCGTGTCGGCGCCGCCGCTGATCAAGGCACCGGCATGGCCCATGCGTTTGCCCGCGGGGGCGGTCACACCGGCGATAAAGCCGACGATGGGTTTTTTCATGTTGAGCTTGCACCAGCGGGCGGCTTCGGCCTCATCGGGGCCGCCGATTTCGCCAATCATGATGACAGCGTCGGTGTCAGGGTCGTCATTGAAGGCGCGCATCACATCAATGTGCTTGAGGCCATTGATGGGGTCGCCACCAATGCCCACGGCTGACGATTGGCCCAGGCCAATCTCGGTGAGTTGGGCCACTGCTTCATAAGTCAAAGTACCGGAGCGCGACACCACACCAATGCGGCCCTTGCGGTGGATGTGGCCGGGCATGATGCCGATCTTGATCTCGTCGGGCGTAATCAGGCCAGGGCAGTTGGGTCCGAGCAGCAGCGTTTCTTTGCCGCCAGCGGCCACTTTGGCGCGCATGCGGTTGCGCACTTCAAGCATGTCTTTGACCGGGATGCCTTCAGTAATGCAAATCGCCAGGTCCAGGTCGGCTTCCACAGCCTCCCAAATAGCGGCAGCAGCGCCTGCAGGTGGCACGTAGATCACGGACACGGTCGCGCCGGTCTCGTGCGCTGCTTCTTTGACCGATGCATAAATCGGGATGTTGAAAATCGACTCGCCCGCTTTTTTCGGGTTCACACCGGCGACAAAGCAGTTTTTGCCGTTGGCGTATTCCTGGCATTTTTCGGTGTGGAACTGTCCGGTCTTACCGGTGATGCCCTGGGTGATGACGCGGGTGTCTTTGTTGATGTAGATCGACATGGCTTGTTTCTTTCAGACGTTGGCTGTGGGCGTGGGCTTCAGGCGTGGGCTTTGACAGCGGCAACGACTTTTTGGGCCGCATCGGCCATGGTGTCGGCGCTGATGATGGGCAGACCGGAATCGGCCAGCATTTGCTTGCCCATCTCTTCGTTGGTGCCCTTCATGCGCACCACCAGCGGCACGGACAGGTTGACCGCCTTGCACGCCACGATGATGCCGGTGGCAATGGTGTCGCACTTCATGATGCCGCCAAAGATGTTGACCAAAATGGCCTTGACCTTGGGATTCTTCAACATGATTTTGAAAGCTTCGGTCACTTTTTCAGGGGTGGCGCCGCCGCCCACGTCTAGGAAGTTGGCGGGCTCTGCGCCAAACAGCTTGATCGTGTCCATGGTCGCCATGGCCAGGCCCGCGCCGTTGACCAGGCAACCGATGTCGCCGTCCAGGCTGATGTAGGCCAGGTCAAATTTGCTGGCTTCCACTTCCGCAGGATCTTCTTCGTCCAGATCGCGGTAAGCCACGATTTCGGGATGACGGAACAGCGCGTTGGCGTCAAAGTTGAACTTGGCGTCCAGGGCTTTGATGTTGCCGTTGCCTTCCAGAATCAAGGGGTTGATTTCGACCAGGCTGGCGTCGGTGTCCATGTAGATTTGGTACAGCTTTTGCAACACGTCC
>CAIWRE010000004.1 GCA_903914985.1 uncultured beta proteobacterium
AGCACCTGAGCTGAATCGGCTTACTCCCAAAAAAACCGGCCAAGGCCGGTTTTTTTATTCCTGCGCCAACCTCAGGCAGAGAACTGGAATTCGCCCGGTGCGCGTATCGGATCCACGTTGACATGGATGCTGTCCTTGGGCATGAACTTGCCCTCGAGCAGCAATTTAGACAGCGGGTTTTCAATGCGCTGCTGAATCGCACGCTTCAAAGGCCGCGCGCCATAGACCGGGTCAAACCCGACTTTGGCGAGTTCCGCAACGGCGGCGTCAGACACATCGAGCGCCAGATCCATGTGCGCCAAGCGGGCCACCAAGGCTGCCAATTGAATCTTGGCAATGCTGGCAATGTGCGCAGCACCCAAAGCATGGAAGACCACGGTCTCGTCGATTCGGTTGAGAAACTCAGGGCGGAAATGGGTCTTGAGTTCATCGAGTACTGCGTCTTTGATGTCTTCGCTGTTTTGCCCCACCATGCTTTGGATGATGGGTGAGCCGATATTGCTGGTCATCACGATCACGGTGTTTTTGAAATCGACCGTACGGCCCTGGCCATCGGTCAGGCGGCCATCGTCCAGCACCTGCAAAAGCACATTGAATACGTCAGGGTGCGCTTTTTCAATTTCGTCGAGCAGCAGCACGCTGTAAGGCTTGCGGCGCACGGCCTCGGTCAAATGGCCACCTTCTTCGTAGCCCACATAGCCGGGGGGCGCACCGATCAAACGGGCCACCGAATGCTTTTCCATGAACTCGCTCATGTCCACCCGGATCAGGTGGTCTTCGCTGTCAAACATGAAGCCAGCCAGCGCTTTGCACAACTCGGTTTTACCAACGCCGGTGGGACCCAAAAACAGAAAGGATCCCGTCGGCCGGTTCGGGTCTGACAGCCCCGAACGTGCGCGCCGGATGGCGTTAGAAATCGCAGCAATCGCCTCATCCTGCCCGACCACGCGCTCATGCAATTTGGCCTCCATCACCAACAGTTTGTCGCGCTCGCCTTGCATCAGCTTGGCCACCGGAATGCCAGTGGCACGGGCTACCACCTCGGCAATTTCCTCCGCGCCGACCTGGGTGCGCAGCAATTGGGGGGCTGCGGTCTGTCCGCTTTTTGCGCCCTTGGCTTTACCGGTTTCCAGGTCCTGCGCTTCCTTCAGGTGCTTCTCCAGCGAAGGCAGTTTGCCATATTGCAATTCGGCCACTTTGGCCAGATCGCCCTTGCGGGTGAGGGTCTCAATTTGCTGGCGCAGGCTGTCCATTTCCTGGCGGATCTGGGCGCTTCCCTGGGCTGCAGCTTTCTCGGCTTTCCAGATCTCATCCAGATCGGCAATCTCTTTCTGCAGGCTCTTGATTTCTTCTTCAATCAGCTCAAAACGCTTTTGCGAAGCTTCGTCTTTTTCGCGCTTGACGGCTTCGCGTTCGATTTGCAGCTGGATCAGGCGGCGGTCCAGCTTGTCCATCACCTCGGGCTTGGAGTCCAACTCAATCTTGATTTTTGCCGCCGCCTCGTCAATCAGATCAATCGCCTTGTCGGGCAGAAAACGGTCGGTGATGTAGCGGTGGCTCAATTCAGCCGCCGCGACGATAGCCGGGTCGGTGATGTTCACGCCGTGGTGTACCTGGTAGCGTTCTTTCAGGCCGCGCAGAATGGCCACGGTGGCTTCGACCGTGGGCTCGCCCACCAGGATTTTTTGGAAGCGACGCTCCAGCGCGGCGTCTTTTTCAATGTACTTGCGGTACTCGTCCAGCGTGGTCGCACCCACACAGTGCAGCTCGCCCCGGGCCAGCGCGGGCTTGAGCATATTGCCCGCGTCCATGGCGCCTTCGGCTTTGCCCGCGCCCACCATGGTGTGCAGCTCGTCGATGAATACAATGGTTTGGCCTTCGTCTTTGGCCAGGTCTTTGAGCACGTTTTTCAGCCGCTCTTCAAATTCGCCCCGGAACTTGGCGCCTGCCAACAGCGACGCCATGTCCAACGACAGCACGCGCTTGCCCTTGAGCGAGTCCGGCACCTCGCCGGCCACAATGCGCTGCGCCAGACCTTCCACAATCGCGGTCTTACCGACACCGGGCTCGCCAATGAGCACCGGGTTGTTTTTGGTGCGGCGTTGTAGCACCTGGATAGCGCGGCGGATTTCGTCGTCCCGCCCGATCACCGGGTCCAGCTTGCCCATGCGGGCGCGTTCGGTCAGGTCCACGCAGTATTTTTTGAGCGACTCGCGCTGGTCTTCGGCGTCCGCACTGTCCACGCTCTGGCCGCCGCGTACCGCAGCGATCGCTGCGTCCAGGCTCTTGCGTGTCAGGCCCAGGGCCTGCACCTGCTTGGCGAAATCGGACTTGGATTCACTCAAGGCCAGCATGAACAACTCGCCTGCAACAAATTGGTCACCGCGCTTGATGGCTTCTTTCTCGGCCGCCTGCAACAGGCTGACCATGTCGCGCCCCACTTGCACCTGCTCCTGGCCCTGCACTTCGGGCAGCTTTTTCATCGCAGCATCGGCCGCCGCCAACAAGCTTGGCACGTTGACACCGGCGCGTTGCAGCAGTGCCTTGGGGCCGTCCTCCTGGCGCAGCATGGCGGCCACCACGTGGGCGGGCTCGATATAGGCGTGGTCTTGGCCCAGCGCTGAGCTTTGGGCGTCAGACAGGGCTTCCTGAAATTTGGTCGTTAATTTGTCAAGTCGCATCGTTGAGTACTCCGTTGCTTCGGAGTTTGGGGAGTTTTGCGAATTTTCAAGACAAGCGCTGCAGGTGGCTTTGTCTCACATCAATGACAGGCGGACCTAAGGCACAAGGAGGTGGTTCAAGATGCCAATTTCCCTCTCAAAGCCTGCCTCCCGGGCCGACTGCAGCAAGCGTCTGGTCTGCGCCAGGCGGGCTGACGCGCCCTCAGGCGGATTGCAACGCAGGCGGGCAAATTCAATATAAAAATTGGCCCAGGGGTTGGGTTCCTGACGTGTGTAGTCCTCTAAGGCTGTGGCCCAATACGCACAGCGGGAAGTGTCTCCCGCCTGTAGCGAGGCCTCCATTGCATGGGCGTAAAAGCGGTAGTAGTTGTGTCCCACACAACCGTGCAGCAACAGGTCCTCTCCCTCGTCCAAGGCTGTGGTACGGGCCGCAGCATCACTGGCACACCATGCTGCGGTACCTAGCAGCCAGGGCCCAATAAAGCGCATCATGGAGGCGCCCCGCGCCAACTCCAGCGCTTGTCCAATCACCGCCTTGGCACGAACAGTGTCACCTTGCAACAGCGCGATGCGCGCAGTGCTCTCCAGCAGAAAGGGGCGAAACCGGCCTGAACCCAAAGACTGGGTCGCCAACAGACCGCGCTCCACCTGCGCATCGGCCTCGTTCAGACGCCCGAGGCTGATGAGAATCCAGGCGGCGGTAAGCCGCGAGACGATTTCAGCACGCAGGTTGCTGACACGTTGCGCAAGATCTGCGCAATCCAGCGCGTCGCTGAGCGCACCATGCGTTTCATGCAGGTAGATGCGCACCGTTGCGAGCATGAAACGGTTGGACGCCTCGATGCGCCCAAAGCCCTGCGCTTCGCACAGGTCCAGACATTGACGGAACTGCTGGTAGGCCGCCCGCATGAGGCCACGCGCATAGTAGGCGTCACCCATGCCGCTGAGCGCCTCCGCCTGGGCTTTTGGCAAATTCGCTTTGGTGGCGTAGCCCAGTGCGCTGGCATGCTCTTTCAGGCAGGCAGAAATA
>CAIWRE010000005.1 GCA_903914985.1 uncultured beta proteobacterium
AACCTGGGCCTGCCCGAGCTGCGCCAGGCTATTGCCAGCACCATGACCGCAGTGCACGCCAGCCACCCCGGCGCCACGCCCATTGCCATGGAACGCATTGCGGTGACATCGGGTGGTGTTAACGCGCTCATGCTGGCGGTGCAAGCACTGGTGGACGCGGGCGACGATGTAGTGGCTGTGACACCGGTGTGGCCCAACCTCACGGCGCAAGCGCAAATCATGGGCGCGAAGCTGCGCACCGTGTCGCTCACGCCGCAAACCAGCGGCGCACACGCGGGTGCTTGGACGCTGGACCTGCCGCGGCTGCTGGACAGCATTCGCCCCGGCACCAAACTACTCATATTGAACGCGCCCAACAACCCCACCGGCTGGACCCTGAGCCGTGAAGAGCAAAGCGCCATCCTGGCCCACTGCCGCAGCACAGGCACTTGGATCCTGGCCGACGAGGTGTATGAAAACCTGTACTACGCGCCCACGCCCAACGGCAGCGCGCCCAGCTTTTTGGACATTGCCATGCCCGAAGACCGCTTGGTGGTGGTGCACAGTTTTTCCAAGAGCTACCTCATGACCGGCTGGCGCCTGGGCTGGCTGGTGATGCCGCCCAGCATGGCCGGCGCCATGGGCAAGTTGGTGGAGTTCAACACCTCGTGCGCCAGCGTGTTCACGCAGCGCGCAGGCATCGTGGCGCTGGCGCGTCGCGCTGAAGTTACGCCCCGCGTGGTGGCGCAGCTCAGAGCCTGCCGCGACACCCTCGTCCCCGCACTGCGCAGCCTGCCCGACGTGCAAGTGGCCATGCCCCTGGGCGGCATGTACGCGTTTTTTCAGCTGCCCGGCCACACGGATTCGCTCACCACCGCCAAGCGCCTGGTCGCCGAAGCCGGCCTGGGCCTGGCCCCCGGCAGCGCCTTTGCGCCCGAGGCCGCAGGCTGGCTGCGCTGGTGCTTTGCGTCTAAAGACTTGGGACGGTTGACGCTGGGGGTGGAGCGCTTGGGGGAGTGGTTGAAGCGGGGGTGAGGAGCATGGGGTGGGGCCGCTTTCGACCCATAGAAGTCATCGGCCAAAGCCAGCTTTCAGCGGGAGATCAAGTAAAGCGGAAATTCGACTTTTTGGGGGAACCCCCGAATAAAAAGAGGCCGTTCAAAAGAAAGCAGTCGTTCGCGAAAACCTGTCCGTTCTAACTAGCGGTCGTTCAGGGCTCCAATGTGACTCCGGCGACGCCGATTACAGGTGCTTCCAAGCAGCAGAGTCGCAGCCCAACACAGGCGCCCGTCAGTCGAATCACCCTGCCAAATACAGCTCCACGCGATCGGTGGTCCAAGTCGCTATTCCGGTGCCAAAGAAGTCAGCATCTTCAGTCCACACCGGGCAAGCAATCGTCATGGCGCAGGCGAGCACGGGCCAGTCATCGGCGTAGCGTATGGCAATTCAGGATGTTGGCATCGAGAACGATGGCTTTGTTGCTCATGCCACCCCAGACACCGGTTTCTTGGGCATGCTTGCGCGTTTACGGGTGGTTTTGAATTCGGCGACCACGGCGTCCACATCAATGCTTTTGGCGGCAAGCAAGCGATCTAGGGTGTTGCTAGCTTTCTTCAATGCGGCGACGT
>CAIWRE010000006.1 GCA_903914985.1 uncultured beta proteobacterium
AAGTGGTCACTCACCTTGCTGTTGTCAAACACGCGCTTGGTCGGTTTGAGGTAATTGTTGTTGAGCGCGGTGAGTGCGTGCGGCGCCAGGTGGCGCATGCCGCTGTCGGCCAGCATTTCAAAGGTTTGTTTGACCACCGGCACATAGTCTTCTGGCAGCGCGCGCGAGTCGGTACGCGGGTAGGTCAGGGCCTTGTGGCGCTCGTACAGGCTTTGCGCAATTTGCAATGTGGTTTTGGCGGAGTAGCCAAACTTGCCGTTGGCCTCGCGCTGCAGGCTGGTCAGGTCAAACAACAAAGGCGAGGCTTGGGTGGTGGGCTTGCTTTCTTCGGTCACCGTGGCCTGTTGGCCCTGGCAGGCCTGCGCAATGGCTTGGGCCTGGGCCAGGCTCCACACGCGGTCGGCCTTTTTCTCGGCGTCTTCGGCGTCGCGCTTGTGCTCGGGGTTGAACCACTTGGCGGGGTATTGGCCCGCGACCGCGGCAAAGCTGGCGTGAATTTCAAAGTAGTCGCGGCTGACAAATTTGCGGATTTGCTCTTCGCGCTCCACCACCACGGACAGGGTGGGCGTTTGCACCCGGCCCACCGTCGTCAAAAAGAAGCCGCCATCGCGCGAATTGAACGCCGTCATGGCGCGTGTGCCGTTGATGCCCACCAGCCAATCGGCCTCAGAGCGGCAACGCGCGGCATCGGCCAGGGGTTGCATTTGGGCGTTGCTGCGCAAGGCGCCAAAACCATCGCGGATGGCCTGTGGCGTCATGGACTGCAACCACAGTCGGCTCACCGGTTTGCCCAGCGGCTTGGCGCCACCGGCGTACTGCTCGATCAAGCGAAAAATCAACTCGCCTTCGCGCCCGGCGTCGCAGGCGTTGACGATGTTGTCCACGTCTTTGCGCTTGGCCAGTTTGACCACCGCGTTGAGCCGTGTTTTGGTTTTGTCCACCGGCTTGAGGTCAAAGTGCGGCGGGATCACCGGCAGATTGGCAAAGCTCCATTTGCCGCGTTTGACGTCAAACTCTTCCGGCGCCTGGATCTCCACCAGATGCCCCACCGCGCTGGAGACGACATAGGTGTCGCTCTCAAAGTACTCGTCGTGCTTTTCAAACTTGCCCGCCAGCGGCGTGAGTGCGCGCACGATGTCCTGTGCGACCGACGGTTTTTCTGCGATGACCAGTGTTTTCCCCACAAGCGCTTTCTTGTTGATTGTTTCTGTTTTCATGTGACTACAATTCCCTTCTCTCGCGCACGCACAAGCGCGCACTCGCAGGCACGCACACGCGCACCCATACGATTCACCATACCAAATTTTTTTGTGCTTAAAAAAACTGTGCCCGCTACCCCGACCCGTCGCACCCAGGTTCGCGAGTCTGCGATTCACGGCAAAGGCGTTTTTGCCATGCGTGATTTTGCCGAAGGCGAAACCATCATGGAGTACACCGGTGAGGTCATCAGTTGGCAGGAGGCGCAAGACCGCCATCCGCATGACCCCAGCAACCCCAACCACACGTTTTACTTCCACATCGATGACACGCGTGTGATTGATGGCCTGCGCAATGGCAATTCAGCCAAGTGGATCAACCACTCTTGCGATGGCAACTGCGAAGCGGACGAAGTGCGCGGGCGCATCTTCATCAAAGCCCTGCGCAATATCAAAGCGGGCGAAGAACTGCACTACGACTACGGCCTGGTGACCGATGAGCGCTACACCGCCAAACTCAAGGCCGAGTACCCCTGCTGGTGCGGTGCCAAGAATTGCCGTGGAACCTTGCTTGCGCCCAAGCGGCCGCAGTGGCG
>CAIWRE010000007.1 GCA_903914985.1 uncultured beta proteobacterium
GACGAAACGCAGACCTGGACCCTGGCGCCGATTGCCATCGTGGAGCAGGGTCGTGTGGCGGTCGCGGATGAAGTGGGAGAGCTGATGGGTGCACGCGCCGTGGTCGTGTTGCTCGGCGAGCGCCCGGGCCTGAGCTCGCCTGACAGCATGGGTATGTACCTGAGCTGGTCACCGCGTGTCGGATTGACCGATGCGCAGCGCAACTGCATCTCCAATGTCAGGCCTGCGGGACTGTCTATCGAGGACGCTGCCGACAAGCTTTTCTACCTATTGCGCCGCGCCAAGGACCTGGGCCTGACCGGCGTAGGTCTCAAAGATGAGTCTGTGCTTGACCGTTCGGCCGTTCCTGGCAATCCGGGGGAGCAACGACAGCGCATACCGTGGCTTGATTGAACCGCTTGCGGACCGGGAACGGCTAGCCCTCCACGACCTGATTGCGCCCTTGTGATTTTGCAAGTGCCAAAGCGGCATGGGCCCGCATCAAAAAGGCGTCCGCTTTGCGTGCTTCAATGCGCCCCGAGGTTGCCACGCCTACGCTGATGGAGATGCGTCCAAGTGGTGACCCCAGGTGGGGAATGTTAAGCGCCATCACTTCCTGACACAGGTAGTTTGCAATGGAAACAATGCCAGCGGCGTCGGTGTCTGGCACGAGCAAGGCAAAGCACCCTCCGCGGTACCTGGCGATGAGGTCACTGCTTCGCATGACGCCACTTTGCAGCACCCGCACCAGCTTGCACAGCGAAGCATCGCCCAGATCATGCCCGTACTGTGTGTTGAAACTGGAAAGCCAGTCCACATCGATCAAAGCGACCGAAAGAGACCTGCGTGACCTCGCCGCACGTCCCCATTCCATTTTGAGCACCTCTTCAAACATTTTTCGGTTCGCAAGGCCTGTGAGTCCATCCATGGCGCTTGCGGCCTCCATCTGCTCCAGAGTTTGGTGCAATTCGTGGGTGCGTTGAAATATTTTGGCCTCCAGCGCTGACTGGGAGGACTGGAGCTTTTCGACGGTTTGTCGCAACTGCTGAATTTGCGCTTCCTGTGCTTGCTGGCTCTGCTGCGCACTGCGTCGGTCTTTCTGTGCCAGCCACCAGGCAGCACCGACCATCACCGCACCGAAAAATAGTTGCTGGACATGGAGCCCGATAGACAGCCTCAGACCCGGAATGTTCTGTACGGTGTCGCTGCCTCTAAAAATCCAAATTCCAAGGCAGGCCGTGGCCCCGAACATCAAACTTGATCTTTCGCGGGTGTGGGCGTAGCGGAGCAATTGCAAGAGCGCCAGCATGGCCAACACGCCAACAAACCAGTTTGGCTCGTCCATTGGTAGTGCGGAACCCGGGCTTGTTTCCAATATCTCATGCAGGCTCAGCTTGGTGGCCAGCGCCAGCGACAGGCCGAGTCCGAGCAGTGCGATGCTGCCTGAAATGGAAGAAAGCTTGACGTTTTTGGATGACATTGGTCGAAAGTTGTCTGCCTGTTGCACGGGGACATTTATTCAATTTACTGTAATTTTATTGAAAGTTTAATCCTTTCATAAGGCATATTTTTCAACATGTACAGGGTGTGCCGGTCTTGATGGTGTGCGTCGCGTGAAATTTTTAAATTCAACATTTTTAAATCGCAATTCAATGATGAAAATTGCAACCCTTGTGCGCAGTCAGAGATCAGTGCGCGCCGACTTGTTGATGCGCGTGCGCTAAAGGACAGTTCACTACCGGCGACGGCATTCCTACAGCGCTAAAGCTAATTTCATCAATTTCAATAATGCAGGCCACGGACATGGCAACGCCGATTTGGATTGGCGGACCGATGCGGTGAATGTGCAAACCCTGCCGTTTCATGAGTCGCTCGATCGCTGTCGTCGTGACTGTGACAATCCGCTTGATGCCGTGTTGCAAGGCAAAGCGAGCCGATTCCGTCATCAAAGCGATTGTGATCTCGCCAAAACCGTCAACGCCGCACGAGACCCGATCGGTGGCTACTGCAAACCGGCTAAGTTCCCAGCAATCCAGCGCCTGTGGTGCTGCCTGACCATGAAGAAGTTCCGGAAAGATATCCCGCAGCATGTAAGGCCCGGTGGTCGGTAGAAGCCGCCAGCATGCGTCCACACTTTGGTCACTTGCTTTGCCAATGATGTACACGGTTGAATCTGAGTCAAATTGGTCCCGCTCCATGCCGTTTTCGCACTGTACGTCCCATCCCAGGCGTGTGTGGAAGGTGTCGTACCGCAGTCGGAACATGCCCTCAAGCTCCGGCGCATGCATAGTGGAAAGTTGATGTGTTTGAACTGAATGCATAAAACCTCCAACAAGTACGATTTGGAGATTTGAGCAAAGCCTCTTCCATCGGGCTACTATTAAATTTGATAGGTTCCACGGCTCAATGTGAAGGTCACCGGTTCAGTGCAAGCACATCACAAAATGCTGCCAGTCAAGGCGTTCTATGACTTTCGAAAGCAAGGCTTCAGATGAGGCGACTGAAAGGTCATAGCCGCGCTCATCAAGGCAAAGAATGTTGGTTCGTACACCACCACTGAAGTCAGGGCTTACCTCGTAGTTCGAGTGGTGCCGCCAGTCCCACGATAGTGAAATCACATTGCCGTCCATGATGGCCTGCCATTCAGTAAATCCCGTTTTTGTCTGGTGAGCATTTCCGCTGTCAGCTACGCTGCAAAGATGAATCCATTCCAAGTTGATAACTTTAGCGAGCCGTAGGCGTTGATAGCAATCGATAGAATATAGTCGTACCGCGGAAGGTAATGTTGATAGATTTGAATAGTTCATGTGCGTTAGACCCATCATGGTTGACGATTCAATTAACTGGAAAGAAGAAGCGTGAATGCCATCCTTTCATTGGAAGACATCTCGGCCATCCTGGATGCCAAGACCGAGGCCCAACTTGTAGATCTTCTGAATAGGGCTGCTTTCGCATTGGGGTTTGAGCAATTCGTCATGGGCGTCGAAGTGAACCGCCCGCTGGTCAAACCGGTCCAACATGCCATCAATGGATATACGCAGCGCTGGCAACAGGTGTATGCCGAACGGGACTTCGTCTGGAAAGACCCTACGTTGATGCACTGCAAGACCAGTGCCGAACCTCTGGTGTGGTCTGATCAAATGTATTCCGAAGACTCCCGCGAGCTGTGCGAAGAGTCCAAAAAATATGGCGTTGGGCATGGTGTGAGTATTCCTGTTCACGAACGTGAAGGGGTCAAAAGTATGTTCAATTTGGCCCGCGACCAATCGATTGTGAAAGACCAGCGCGAGCTTGAGGTGATGTTGGCCGGTGCCAGGGGTGCTGGCTAGCTCTGCGCACTTCGCGGTGACCAAGCTGATTGTTCCGGGCCTTTTGGATGCGCGTGATCCACGGCTGACTCGCCGGGAGCGGGAGTGTCTGATCTGGGCAGCCCGGGGGAAGACTGCGTTTGAAATTGGAATGATTCTGAAGATTGCTGAAACGACGGCAGTTTTTCATTTGAATAACTTGGTTCGAAAATTCAACGTTGCCAACCGCACGCAAGCCATTGCCGTTGGCGTCGCAATGGGTTTGGTGCACTAGCCCGGCACATCTTTTGCGACGCGGACAGTTTAGAAGTACCTGTCATTTGGTCAAGCGACGGCACCTCCCAGTTCTGGGAGTAATTCGTATCACTTCTGCACGCGGGCGCTTGGCAAGTGCGCGATTGCCGAAATGTTAAAGTGGGCTCAAACAACGAAAGCACACCTTGGCAACACCCAACTACGGTTACGAAAAGCGTCAAAAAGAACTGGCCAAGAAGCGGAAAAAAGAAGACAAGCTCAAAAGCAAGAGTGAGCGCAAAGTCGGCGGTGAACACGGTGACATGCCGACTGATGCGTCTACAGACGCCGTGGAAAGCGCCAACGCGACAGGCGCTCAAGTGGAAGGCCCCGCCTCCGGCGCTCAGTGAAGGTTGCGGCGGACCTTGGCTTTTTCAGGCTCCGTCGTGATGCATTGAACGCGCCAGTCGTTGCATGCTGGCCATGCTTCGATCCGCCGGGCGCAGCACTTTTGCCTGGTTGAATTGCGAAAAATTCCGCTCAATCGACTGTAGGTACACCGGGTCGTAATGCGCCGTCAGCAGGTCGTGCACCACGGGCCGAAAATTCCCCTTCTCCACCAGCGCTTTCCAGCCTTCAATCACCACTTTCCCGCGCTGGGCGGTTAACGCGTCGAGTCGACTGCAAAACTGCTCGGGGTGAGCGGTGAAATAGGCGTAGTCTTCCATCAGCAGTTCTACCCGCTCGGCATTCTCGAGTTCAACCATCAGGCAGGGACTGGAGCGCATGCGCTCTACCAGCGCCGGATGGATGCTCACATTTCCTACTTTTTTGCTTTCGCTTTCAACAAAGACGGGGCGTTGGGGATCAAACTTCCGCAGTTGCTCCCAGACCAGTGTGTCAAAGTGTTTTTGCGTGGGCTGCGCGATACCAGGTAAAGCCCCCAGTACAGAACTTCGGTGCCGTGCCAGGCCCTCTAAATCCAGCACTTGCGCTCCGACTTCCTTAAGTGCGTGCAGCAGACGCGTTTTCCCTGAACCGGTGGTGCCACAGACCACCTGCAACTGCAGGCGATCGGCGCAGGTCGCCATGTCCAGAAGCATGGCGGCCCGAAAGGCTTTGTATCCGCCCTCGATCAGCGACACGCGAAAGCCGATCTGGTCCAGCACCAAAGACAATGAGCCGCTGCGTTTGCCTCCACGCCAGCAATAGGCCAATGGAGCCCAATCACGCGGCTTGTCGATGACATGGGCTTCGATGTGCTGCGAAATATTGCCGGCCGCCAGTGCTGCGCCGCGTTTCTTGGCCTCAAATGCGTTGACCTGCTTGTACAGCGTTCCAATGCTTTTGCGCTCCTCGTCATGCAAGGTGGGCCAATTTACGGCGCCTGGCAAGTGGTCTTCGGCATATTCGCCTTCGCTGCGGGCGTCGATGACCGTGTGAAATTCGTCAAAGCGGGCAATTGCCTCGCTGGCAGTAATCAAGTTCAGGCTCATGCAATCAATTTCGAAAGTGCCGGCCAAACATTGTTGAGCAGGGTGGGGTGGGCGGCTTCCACGGGGTGGATGCGGTCGCTTTGAAATAATTTTTCCGAGTCTGGCACGTCGGCCACACCCTTGAGAAAAAAAGGCACCAGTGGCACGGACTTGGACTTCGCCACCGAGGCGTACATGGCCGCGAATTGGGCGCTGTAGTCAGTGCCGTAGTTGGGTGGAACCTGCATGCCCAGCAGCAGCACTTTGGCGTGGATGGCCTGGCAGGCCTGCACCATTGCTTGGAGATTGTCCTGGCTGGTTTGCAGCGGCAATCCGCGCAGCGCATCGTTGCCGCCGAGCTCAATGACGACGATGGTGGGCTTGTGCTGGTCCAGCAGCGCAGCCAGACGGGATCGACCACCGGACGTGGTATCGCCACTGATGCTTGCGTTGACCACTTTTGCAGGCTTGCTTTGATCGCGCAAACGCTGTTCCAGCAGTGCCACCCAGCCGCTGCCGCGTTTGAGGCCGTATTCGGCACTCAGCGAGTCGCCCACCACCAAAATCACACTTGGTGTCTTAGCGCGGGTGGCAAATGCCATACCCAGCAAAAGGGCGGCGGCCCCTGCGTTAAAGTGTCTTCGATTCAAAGAAAGTCCCATGTCTGAATACATTATTTCCGTCGAGCACCTCTGCAAATCCGTCACTGACTCGACCGGCACGCTGGAGATCCTCAAGAACGTCGATTTTGCGCTAAAAGCGCGCGAGACTGCTGCCATCGTCGGCGCGTCCGGTTCCGGAAAGAGCACGCTGCTTTCGCTCATTGCAGGCCTGGACACGCCCAGCAGCGGCACGGTGCGCATCGCAGATCAAGATTTGTTTGCGCTGGACGAAGATGCGCGCGCCGCGCTGCGTGCCCACCAGGTGGGCTTTGTGTTCCAGAGCTTTCAGCTTCTCGGCAACCTGACCGCCTTGGAAAACGTGATGCTGCCGCTAGAGCTTGACGGTCGCAAAGACGCGCGCAAAGCCGCTGCCGAGATGCTGGAGCGTGTTGGATTGTCTACCCGGCTGAGTTCCTACCCCAAAGTGCTCAGTGGGGGTGAACAGCAGCGCGTGGCACTGGCCCGGGCGTTTGTGGTGAAGCCTGCGGTGCTGCTGGCCGACGAGCCCACCGGTAGCCTGGATTTTGCGACCGGCGAGACCATCATGTCGCTGATGTTCGATCTCAACCGCGAACAAGGCACCACGCTGGTACTGGTGACGCACGATTCGGCTATCGCCGCCCGCTGTGAACGCAGAATCACCATCGAAGCCGGGCGCATTGCTTCGAACGTCGTGCGTGCCGCCAGCTGAGCGTCACGGGCGATAATCGAGGCATGTCATCCCAAGTACTGTTCGGCTTTCACGCCGTGGGCGTTCGCCTGAAAACTGCTCCCCGCTCCATCGTCGAAATTTATTTCGAGCCCACGCGGCGCGACGCGCGCATGCGCCAATTTCTCGACAAAGTGCAGGAAGCCGGCGTCCGGCTGATCGAAGCCGACGGCATGCGCCTGGCCAAACTCTGTGGCGGCCATGGCCACCAGGGCGTGGTAGCCCGCGTCCAGGCGCTGACTCAAGTGCATTCCCTGGATGAACTGCTCGAAGGTTTAGAGGCTTCGCAGCTCGCGCTGCCTCCAGAGCAGCGCGTGAACCCGCTGATTTTGGTGCTTGATGGTGTGACCGATCCGCACAATTTGGGGGCCTGCCTGCGGGTGGCCGATGGGGCGGGCGCGCATGCAGTCATTGCCCCCAAAGACCATGCGGCGGGTATCAACGCCACCGTGGCCAAAGTGGCCAGTGGTGCTGCCGAAACGGTGCCGTATTTCATGGTGACCAACCTGGCGCGCACGCTGACGGAACTCAAAGAACGCAATATCTGGGTCATAGGCACCAGTGACATGGCAACGCAGACGCTGTACCAAGTGGACCTGAAGAGGCCTGTGGCACTGGTGCTGGGTGCCGAGGGCGATGGCATGCGCCAACTCACGGCCAAAACCTGCGACCAACTGGTGAGTATTCCCATGCTGGGTGCGGTGGAGAGTTTGAATGTCTCGGTGGCCAGCGGCGTCTGCCTGTACGAAGCGGTGCGTCAGCGCAGCAAGAAATAAGGGCTCACACCCAGCTCATCAGCCCGGCAATGGCGCCCGCGCCCAGCATCCACAGCAGGTGGATGCGCCCCTGCCAGACAATGAAGGCGCTGGCGGCTGTCAGCACATAAGCCCCCGGCGCGTCGCGCACGCTGCCATGGGCGCTTCCTAATATCCAGCCCGTTGAGACCAACAGGGCGACCACGATAGGCGCCATGCCGAGCTTGAAAGCGCGTACCGTGGGCCGGTTGCGATTTTTCTGGCCCCAGCGCGCGGCGAAAAACGTCAGCGTGGTGCTGGGCAACAAGATGCCCATCATCGCCACAAAGACGCAGCCGCTTGCCAGCCACCAAGCCCAGGGTCCAGCCGCAGGGCCTCCCGCCGCATTCATGCCAACCGTCCACCCGAGCACCGCCACAAACAACAAGTTCGGGCCGGGCGCTGCCTGTGCCAGCGCGATGGAGTTGCTGAACTGGCTCTCGCTCAGCCAGGCCTGCTGATTGACCAGAAAGCGGTGCATTTCCGGAACGGTTGTGATGGCGCCGCCCACCGACAGCAGCGACAGCGCCACGAAGTGCAAAAAAAGAGTCGCCAACTCGGGCCATCCCCAGGGGCTCATGGGCTGGACTCCTTGGCCTGATTGATCAGGCACATATAGGCCCACAAGGTCGCTGGAACGCCCAGTCCCAGCAGCACCGCAATCAGCGGAATCCGCAGCACGGCAATGGCGATAAAGGTCGCGACGCTGAACACGGCGCAGGCAGCCACGCCCATC
>CAIWRE010000008.1 GCA_903914985.1 uncultured beta proteobacterium
CCCCACCCGCCCCATCAGAGTCTGAACCTGCGCGGCCTCTGCAATGAACGCATTCACCACGCGATCACGCCCGCGTTGCATGGCGGCTTCCAGCAGGTCGTGGGCCTCGTCCATCATGGTGTAGGGCGTGCCGTCCGGTGTCAAAAAGTCTGCGACGCCGAAGGGCCGGATGAACACTGCGTCAGAGTCCAGACACAAGTAGGCAGTGGACAAGTCAAGGCGCCAGAACTCGGATTTCACAACCTGCTGCGACACACTGCCTGCCATGCGGGCCAGTTGCGCCGCGTCAATGCGGGGCGAGGCTTGCACGATTTGTTCATCTGTCAGCAGCTCAACGGGCAAGCCGTTTAACTGCTCCCGAAACAGGGCCAAGTCCGCCTGGGGCACCGACACATAAAACGGCAAGTTCTCAACGTTGAAACGCTGTACCGACTGCGCCAGACGCACGACCCGGCGCACATCCACGCAGTAGCTTTTGCAATACAGCGCAAAAGGTGTCATGCGCGCCGATCTTCACGGCCTGTCACGACTTTGACGGCGAATTGAAGCAGGTGGGTAGCACGAGCCACCATGATGCGGTTCATCGCAAACGGGTCTGCGCCCGGATGCACCCGGCCACGTACGGTGGTGGTCGCAGTGCGGTAGCCCGCCTGTTGAACCATGTCCCGGTGTTCGGGGGCAAACCAGCCATAGGGGTAGCAGAAATGCTGGACCTCACATCCCAGGGCCTGTTCCAGCTCGCGCTTGGAATCGGTAATCTGTGCCCGCGCCTCCTCTGCGGGCAACTCGGTCAGCTTGGCGTGCGTGCGGGTGTGGGAGCCCACGTCCATCCCTGCGTCGCACCATGCCTTCCAGTCGCTCAGCGACATCAGGGGTTTTTCAGCCACCAGGCCCTGGTCCCACAGATTGGTGGACCCCATCATGCTGCTCACCCCGTAGCAGGTGGCGGTAAACCCGTGTTTCGTCAGGATCGGGAGTGCGTGCTGCACATTGTTCTGGTAGCCATCATCAAAAGTCAGGCCCACGACCTTGCCCTTTTTCTCGCCTTGCAGATAGGGCATCAAGTCCCGCATCGACAAGCCCTGGTATCCCAGCAGTTTCAGCAAGGCCATTTGGCGCGCAAATGATTGCGGCGCGACCGTGAGTCCTCGCAAGGAGGTGCCGCGCGGTGGCGGCCCATCGATCTGGTGGTACATCAGAACCGGAATGCTCACGCTTGCATCCGGTTCAGGTTGGCGTAGTAGCCGCCAAGTTGCATCAGTTCGGCATGGGTGCCGGTCTCAATCACGCGGCCCTGGTCCAGCACCAGAATGCAGTCTGCGTTCTCAATCGTGCTCATGCGGTGGGCGATGACCAGGGTGGTTCGGTTTTGCATCAGCGTGGACAGCGCCGCCTGCACCTGGCGCTCGGATTCCGTGTCCAATGCCGACGTGGCCTCGTCCAAGATCAAAATCGGGGCGTCCTTCAGCAGCGCGCGCGCAATGGCAATCCGCTGGCGCTGTCCGCCGGAGAGTTTGGCGCCGCCTTCGCCGATCGAGGTGTCCAGGCCTTCAGGAAGCTGTTGGATAAAGTCCCAGGCATGTGCGGCTTTGGCAGCGGCAATCACCGCATCGCGCGTCACCGGCGCATGGGCACCAAAAGCGATATTGGCCTCCACCGAGTCATGAAACAGCACAATGTCCTGGCTGACCAGGGCGATGTTTTGGCGCAGACTCTCCAGAGTTATCGCATTGATGTCCACGCCGTCCACGCGGATGCTGCCTGAGTCGGGACGGTAAAAGCGGGGAATCAGTGCACTGACGGTGGTCTTGCCGCCGCCCGAGCCGCCCACCAGAGCCACCGTCTGCCCCGCCTTCACAGTAAAGCTGATGCCGTCCAATGCAAGGCGTTCCACGCCAGGGTAGGCAAAGCGCACCCCGTCAAACGCCAGATCGCCGTGCAGACGCCCCACCACTTGGGTGCCTGTGTCTTCTTCCGCTTGCGCATCAAGAATGCCAAAAACGCTCTCCGAGGCTGCAAATCCCCGCTGCAGCGTGGTGTTGATGGTGGTCAGCTGTTTGACCGGCGAGATCACCATCAGCAAGGCCGTGATGAAAGAAATAAACCCGCCTGCCGAGGCGCCAGCCTGGCCTGTGGGCTGGCCCAGTGCCAGGTAAATGATGAAGGCCACGGCCAGTGAGGCTGCAATGTGCGTGATGGGCGTGATGGCCGAGGAGGGAACCGCTTCGCGCATCATGGAGCGGCGCAGTTGCTCGCTGGCTTGAAAAAAGCGCTCGCTGAGCTTGGACTGGCCGCCGAACACCTTGATCACCTTGTTCGCGGTGGACGCTTCCTCCACCGTATGCGAAATTTTGCGCAAAGATTCCAGCGTCATGCGACTTGCTGCACGCATGCGCCGCCCAAAGCCGCGAACAATCAGCGCAATCACCGGCGCCACAACGAGCGTGATCATGGTGAGCTTCCAGTCCAGGTACAGCAGGTAGGCAAACAAGG
>CAIWRE010000009.1 GCA_903914985.1 uncultured beta proteobacterium
AGGTAAAAACGGGGCACACCGGAGCCGATCCAGGTCGTGACGCTTTGGACACCCGCCTCTTGCATCATGCGGGCTTCCACCCGCGCAGTTGTCGCCTCATTCGCTGCAAATGAGGTGCCCTCGGGGTACCACAGCTCCAGCAAGACTTCCGGACGGCTGGAGTCCGGGAAGAATTGCTGCTGCACTTTGCCCATGCCAAAAATACCCAAGCCAAAGGTCGCCACCATCAAGCCGATCGTGATCCAGCGGTTGGCGATGCACCAGTTCACCATGCGCCTGAACGTCCGGTAGAAAGCGGTGTCGTACATCGCGTTCTCGTCTTCGTCGGGTGCGTGGGGCTTGGTTTTGAGCAGCAAAGTGCCCAGGTAAGGCACGAAATAGACCGACACCAGCCAGCTCAGCATCAGCGCCAAACCGGTGACTCCGAAGATGGCAAAGGTGTATTCACCGGTGACTGATTTGGCAATGCCAATGGGCAAAAAGCCCACCGCTGTGATCAGCGTGCCGGTCAGCATGGGCATGGCGGTGACTTCGTAGGCGAAGGTCGCCGCGCGCACCTTGTCATAGCCTTGCTCGAGTTTGCGCACCATCATCTCCACTGCGATGATGGCGTCATCGACCAGCAAACCCAGGGAAATAATCAGCGAGCCCAGCGAGATTTTGTGCAGGCCGATGCCCCAGTAATACATGCCGAGGAAAGTGACGGCCAGCACCAGTGGGATGGTGATGCCCACGACCAGGCCCGGTCGAATATCCACGTAATAGCGCTGGTACCAGCGAGGCATGCCGGGGCGCTTGTGAAGCCCCAAGGAAATAAAGCTCACCGCCAACACAATCACGATGGCCTCGATCAATGCGCGCACAAATTCGTCCACCGAACCTGCCACCGCAGTCGGTTGGTCCTGCACCTCGACCAAGCGCAATCCCGCGGGTAAGCCTGCGTTGATCGCAGCCGTGGACGCCTTGAGCGCTTTGCCCAATGCAATGATGTCTCCACCCTTCGACATGGAGATGCCTAAACCGAGCACCTGCTTGCCCTGGAAATGCAGTTTCACGCCCGCCGGATCCATCACACCGCGCTTGATATCGGCGATATCGCCCAAACGCAATTGGCTGCCGGAGCTTCCGCGGATGGGCATGGCACGCAGTTCTTGAACCGCCTCAAATTGGCCCGCCACGCGCACTTGCACCACGTCCAGCGGCGTATTGACCGTACCTGCGCTCTCCACGGCGTTTTGCTGGCCAAGTTGTGCCAGCACCTGGTTCATGTCCAGGCCCAGTTGCGCCAGGCGTTTTTGCGAAATCTCGATGTAGATTTTTTCGTCCTGCACGCCAAACAGATCGACCTTGTTGACGTCGGGCACCCGCAGGAGCTTTTGGCGGATGTCGTCCGCCGTGGTTTTCACTTCCGACCCGGAAAAGCCATCGGCTTCGATGGCATAAATCACACCGTAGACGTCTCCGAATTCATCATTGAAGAACGGGCCCTGCACACCGCCGGGCAAGGTGTAGCGCATATCGCCGATTTTTTTCCGGACGACGTACCATAAATTGGGGACTTCGGATGCCTTGGTGGAATCCTTGACCTCAAAAATGACAGTGGTTTCCCCGGGCTTGGAATAACTGCGGATTCGGTAGGCAAACGGCACTTCCTGCAGCGTACGCTCGAGCTTGTCGGTCACCTGCTCCGCCATTTGCTGCGCCGTCGCGCCCGGCCAGTAAGCGCGCACCACCATGGCGCGAAAGGTGAATGGCGGGTCTTCGTCCTGGCCCAGCTGAAAGTACGAGGCCATGCCCAGCACCATCAGCACCACCATCAAATAGCGAGTCAAAGCGCTGTGTTCCAGCGCCCAGCGGGACAGGTTGAAACCTGCTTGGGGAGTGTCTTGCTTCATGCTCGGCTCACTTGGATGCCGAGGCCGCAGGGGCGGCAGATTTGGCTGCTGCGGGCGCTGGCTTTTCTTGGTACACCGTCACCTTTTGCCCCGGAGAGAGCACATGTACCCCGGCGGTGACCACCTCCATTCCCGGCTGCAAACCCGTTTGAATCACCACATCATTGCCGTCGGCCGTGGCGATCACGATGGGTTGCAATCGCACCGTCATGCTGGTGCGGTCCAGCACCCACACCGCGACCGCTTGGCCATCGTGTTGCAAGGCACTGGTAGGGAGCTTGATGACAGCCGGGCCGGAGCGGTCCAGGGCACGAGGCACCACGGATACGGTTGTCCCTAAGGGCAACACGTCCGCGCTAACCAGCCCAACTTTGATAGCGAAGGTGCGGGTCACAGGGTCGGCGCTTGCCGAAATCTCGCGCACTTTGCC
>CAIWRE010000010.1 GCA_903914985.1 uncultured beta proteobacterium
GCACCAGCATGGTCACCGTGGCCCATGGCCATAGGGACACCAAGGTGCCTGCGATGAAAAACACGCCGCCACCCAAACAGCCCGCCCGCACTGCGGTGCGCACCGAGCGCTTGCGCATCCAGCGCAGCATGAGCGGCGCCAGAAACAGCCCCATGTTGGCGACCGAGGACGCCACCCCCCCCACCTTGTCGCCCAGCCCGTTTTCCAAGGCGAAGATGCCGACGTAAACAAAATAAACCCACCAGCCGCAGGAGCGGATCACCGGAAGCACCCAACCCGTCACCATGCGCGGCTGGGAAAAGAAGCGCTTGACGTGCGCCAAGGGGTGGCTGCGTTTGGCGTCTTGCGCCTTGGCGATCGATTTGCCGTCGCCCAGGGGTGTTGCCCACACCAGCCACAAAATCACCCCAGCCGCAGCGCCCACCAGGGCAAACGGCGCCCACGCCCCCACAGACAGCAGCCACACGCCCAGCGCGGGCCCGGCCACCCAGCCCACACCGCCATAAAACAAGCGAAGCGTCTCCAGCTTGCTGAACTCGCTCTTGTCAATATGGTCCAGCACATAGGAGTTAAAGCAAACAAAGGACAAGGCCGCGCCCATGACGCTGAACAACAGCGCCGCAGTCACCCCCATGCCGCCAAATGCCCCCACCACTGCTCCAGCGATATACAAGCCGCAGGCAAAAAGATAAATCCACCGCCGTGGAAAGTGTCGCGCCAGCGCGGGCACCATCAGCGCAGTGAGCAGCGACACCACACCCACCACAAAGTAAATTTGCGAGACCACTGCGGCACTGCCCCAGGCCCGGTACAGCACCAGCGGGTAGACCGACAGCGTGCCCCCACGCACCAGCGCCTCCAGGCCGCCAATGCGGGCAAAGTCTTCAACAGTGGGTTTGCGCTCTGGGTTGCTCATGGACGGCGAAGGTAGCAGATTCGAACTTTCGCACATTTATGGTGCTGACAGGCCTGTGTCGCGTCTCTTGTAAACCTCACGGCTCGGCAACTCACCGTTACAAACCCGCCACGCACTTATCACGGCCTCCGGCATTAGCGAGCCACCGACCGGTCTGAGATATTTATGAAGTCCAACCCGCACTCCTAGAATGTGCGGATGAGCACTACCGCACCCCACTACTCCGAGCGCCGCGCCCGCCTGGCCGCCCACATGGGCGCCAAGGGCATTGCGGTGATTCCTACTGCGCCCGAGCAGCAGCGCAACCGCGACGCGGATTTTTTGTACCGGTTTGACAGCTATTTCCACTACCTGAGTGGCTTTACCGAGCCGCGTTCCTGGCTGGTGATTACCGGCAGCGGCAAAAGCATTTTGTTTTGCCTGCCCAAGGACTTGGAGCGCGAGACTTGGGACGGTAGACGCCTGGGGCCGCAGGCGGCGCCCGCGACCTTGGGTGTGGACGAGGCCTATTCCATTGACGAGCTCGACACACGCATGCCGCTGTTGATGGATGGCTGTGACACCGTGTGGTACCCGTTTGCCACGCACAAAGGGCTGGAGGCTCGCGTCAACGGCTGGCTGCAACCGCTGCGCGACCGGGTGCGCTACGGCACCTTGTGCCCCGCTTCGCAGCGCGACCTGTGCGAGCCCTTGGATGAAATGCGTTTGGTCAAAGATGCGTTTGAGCAAGACACCATGCGCCGTGCCGCACAGATCAGTGCAGGCGGCCACATCCGCGCCATGCAGCTGAGCGCGCGCATGCTGCGTGCCGGCCAGGAGGTGCGCGAATACCACTTGGATGCGGAGCTTTTGCATGAGTTTCGCCGGCATGGTTCGCAGTGCCCGGCCTATGGTTCTATCGTTGCTGCGGGCGACAACGCCTGCGTGCTGCACTACCGTGCTGACGCAGGCCTGGTGCGCGACGGCGAGCTGGTGCTGATTGACGCTGGCTGCGAGTTGGATGGTTATGCCTCGGACATCACGCGCACTTTTCCGGCCAACGGCAAGTTCACGGGTCCGCAACGTGCCTTGTATGAGCTGGTGTTGGCCTCGCAGCACGCTGCCGTGCAGGCCACACGGGCGGGTGCGCGCTTCACCGACCCGCACGAGGCCACCGTGGCCGTGCTGGCGCAAGGCATGCTGGACCTGGGCCTGTTGGACGCCAACAAGGTGGGTAGCCTGCAAGACGTGATTGAAAAGCGCGCGTACTTCCCCTTCTATATGCATCGCACCGGCCACTGGCTGGGCATGGATGTGCATGATTGCGGCGCTTACACCGAACCCAGCGAAATCGGCCAGGCCACCACCCGGCGTGACGCCCTTACCGGGGAGACCATCGTCAACCGGCCCGCCCGCGTTTTGCGTGCAGGCATGGTGTTGACGATCGAGCCTGGCATCTATGTGCGCCCGGCGCCCGGCGTGCCGGAGCAATTCCACGGCATTGGCATCCGCATCGAGGACGACGCTATCGTTACCGATACCGGTTGTGAGCTGATCAGCCGCGGCGTGCCGGTCGAGATCGACGCCATTGAAGCGCTGATGCGCGACTAAGCGGTTTGGCTGACATCCGCGCTTTACCTGAAACGGGTAAGGTAGGCCTATTTATCTTGGCATCACCTATGACGAACGCATGGACTTCGACGCGCTGCGGCGCGCTGCTACTGGGTTTGGCCAGTGCCTCTTTGATGGCCCAAGAGCAGCCCGCTGCGCCGGATGCACCTGCGGAAGCAGCACCTAAGGTGCAAGGCACCGAGCTCAAAGCGGTGGAGATTCGCGCCAACCGCGAGACCGAGGAGCGCCGCCAGTCCACCGCCGGAAAAATTGTGATTGGGCGCGAAGAAATTGAACGTTATGGTGACTCCACCCTGGGGGAGTTGTTCAAGCGCTTGTCTGGCGTCACTGTAGGCGATCGTCCCGGCCAGGGTGGTGCACCGCGCATGCGGGGGCTGGGCAGCGGTTACACCCAAATTTTGATTGACGGAGAGCGCGTATCCCGAGGTTTTTCGACCGACGACATTGCGCCGGAGCAGGTGGAGCGCATCGAAATCATGCGTGC
>CAIWRE010000011.1 GCA_903914985.1 uncultured beta proteobacterium
GGCTGACGCTGGACACGGCGGCAATCGCCATACCTTGGGTAAATGTTCTACGGGAAAAGTTCATAGCAGTCTCCTAGTGGTTGGTGTGTAAAACGCGGGAAAAAATCAATGCGGTCGGCGACCCTCCAATGCGTCTTGCAGCAAAGCCAACAAGGGTTCACGCATCAAGGGTCGGGGATTGGGGTATTGGTTTTGCAGCGCAATTTCCAGCGCTTTGTGCAGGTCGTGTTCTTGCAAACCCAATTCCCTCAAAGAGGTGGGCGCTCCATTGTCATGCGCCAGGTCGTACACCGCCTGTGCGGCGGAAACCGTGCCCGGCACACCCAGCGCCGATTGGATGCGTTGCATCGCGCGCGGCGCAGCGCTGGCGTTGTAAGCAAGCGCATGGGGCAGCACCACCGTGTGGGTTTGCGCATGGGGCAAGTTGAAGCTGCCGCCCAGCGTGTGGCACAACTTGTGGTGCAAAGCCATGCCTACCTGGCCCAGCACGCTCCCGCATAACCACGCGCCGTATAGCGCATCGTTGCGGGCGGACGGGTCCTGGGCTTCAAGTGTCAATCGTGGAATGGCGCGCCCCAGCGCAGCGATACCTTCGACTGCCATCAGATCAATGATGGGATTTCCGTCCACCGCGTAGAGGCCTTCGGCGGCATGGGCAATGGCGTTGATGGCGCTGGTGACACTCAAATCCACGGGCAAGCTGTAACTGAGCTCGGGGTCGTAAATGACGGTGCGCGGCAATACACGCGCATCACGTCCTGTCTTTTTCAACCCGTTCTCGGTGATGCCGTAAATCGGCGTCATTTCCGAGCCCGCATAGGTCGTGGGAATGGCCAAAATCGGCAGACCCGACTCCAAGGCAATGGCTTTACCCAAGCCGGTGGTACTGCCGCCACCGACTGCGACCGCGCAGTCTGCGCCCAACTCCTGTGCAAGTGCACGGGCTTGCTGCGCAGTCTCCAGGGGTACGTGCATGACCGCACGGTCGAAAATTCCCACTGATTTGTCACCCAGTAATTCACTCACCCGCTGGGCCAGCGCATATTGCTCCGGCGTGCACAGTACCAAGGCACGGGTACATCCCATGGCGACAATTTCAGCGCTCAATTGCTGAAGACTGCCTGCTCCAAAGACGACCCTGCCGGGCAATGGAGAATGAACAAACGCGTGCATCAACTATCGCACGGCCGGGCGTAATGCGGTGCAATCTGCGCGTCGACGTTGACCCAAATGCTCTTGACCTGGGTGTACTCGCGCATGGCGTCAAAACCCATTTCGCGGCCATAACCCGACATGCCCGAGCCGCCAAAGGGCGAGCCTGGATTCACCCGTTTGTAGCAGTTGATCCAGACCATACCGCTCTTCATGTCGCGGGCAAACTTGTGCGCACGCTGCAAGTTGTTGGTCCACAGGCCACCACCGAGTCCGTACTCGGTGCTGTTGGCGATTTGCAGAGCCTCCTGGTCGTCTTTGAAGGTGAGAACCGTCACAAAAGGACCAAAAACTTCTTCCTGGGCAATGCGGTCACGCCAGCCGGATGCGCGAACAATGGTGGGCTCCACATA
>CAIWRE010000012.1 GCA_903914985.1 uncultured beta proteobacterium
CCTTGCTCCTGGTCGCGCTGGCTGATGCGCCACAGTGTGGCCAGCCGTTCGCTGATCAGGTCCTGGTGCGGCGAAAACGTGTCATAAGGCAGAGTCTCCCAGTCCGGAAACACGGTGCAGCGCAGCTCAGGCGCAAAGAACACCATTTCGTCCATCAGGCGCTGTGCGTCGGCCGCGTCGGCGGCAATGATGGCGGTCATGCGCCCTGCAGCCTTGTCCCGCTGGGCCAGACGCGCCAACAGCACGGCGTCGGCCGAGCCGACCGGGCGCGGCAGCGTGAATCGTTTACCAGGGGCAAGAGCAGGAAGGGTCATGGAGCAATACAAACACAAAAACCCCCAGCGGCCCCAAGAGGGGGTGTGCAGGGGGTGAAACACAAGGGTCAAGTGTGATTTTAGAATCCCCCCACCCCAACGGCCGCCTCTTGCACCGTTGACCTTAGGTTTCAAATGCCACTTGCTCCTGCCGCAACCCCACAAACCGCCGATGAGGCGCCGCGGTATTACGCCCTGGTGCCCTGCGCTGGCACCGGTAGCCGCGCGGGCACGGCCCAACCCAAGCAGTACCAAGCGGTGGCGGGCGAGCCGATGGTGATGCACACCCTGCGCGCGCTGGCCGGTGTGGAGCGCTTGTACGCAGGCTTGGTGGCGCTGTCTCCCGGCGATGACTTTGCATGGCCCCAGGGCACTGTTTGGCCCGACTTGTTTGTGCGTGCGCACTGTGGCGGTGCGACGCGCGCCCACACGGTGCTGAACGGCTTGCAGGTCTTGCGTACCCAAGGCGCGCGCGACACGGATTGGGTGCTGGTGCACGACGCAGCGCGCTGCCTGATCACCGCGGACATGGTCAATGCGCTGATTGACTCCTGCTCCCTGGACGCGGTAGGTGGCCTGCTGGCCTTGCCGCTGCCCGACACGCTCAAGCAATCGGTGGCAGGGCGCGTGGCCCGGACCGTCCCGCGTGACGACAAGTGGCTGGCCCAAACCCCGCAGATGTTTCGCCTGGGGCTGTTGCAGCAGGCACTGCAAGCGCAAGCCCCGACCGGATTCGTGGGTGTGACGGATGAGGCCAGCGCCTTGGAGCTGGCGGGGCACCAGCCGCTGCTGGTAGTCGGCAGCGCCTACAACTTCAAGGTGACCTATCCGCAAGACTTTGCGCTGGCGCAGGCTGTGTTGGCAAGCCGCAGCAGCGACACCCCGAAAGAAAATTGATGAACGCAATCCGCATTGGTGAAGGCTGGGACATTCATGCCCTGGTCGAAGGCCGCAAACTGATTTTGGGTGGCGTGGATATTCCGCACCACAAAGGGCTGCTGGGGCATTCGGACGCAGACGCTTTGCTGCACGCCATCACCGATGCCCTGTTGGGTGCGGCCGCGATGGGCGATATTGGAAGCCATTTCCCGGACACCGACGCGCAGTTCAAAGGCGCGGACTCTGCGGTATTGCTGCGCGAAGTGGCACGTCGGGTGCGCGCCAAAGGCTATGCCATCGGCAATGTGGACAGCACCGTCATTGCCCAAGCCCCCAAGCTCGCGCCATACATTGCGGCCATGCGGGAAAGCATTGCCCATGCGCTGTCACTCGACGTCGACCAGGTCAACGTCAAAGCCAAGACTGCTGAAAAAATGGGCCCGGTGGGCGAGGGCATGGCGATTGAGGCGCGTGCGGTGGCCTTGCTGTTCAAAGAGGTCTGAAAAGCAAACAGCCCATCACAGGGATGGGCATTTTGCTTTGAAACCATGGAGCGGGAAAAGAGGCTCGAACTCTCGACCTATACCTTGGCAAGGTATCGCTCTACCAACTGAGCTATTCCCGCATGGTGACTACCGAAATAGTCTACCTGTTCAATTTTTTCAGAGCATTTATCAGGCCTATTCAATGGCTAGATTGACGCTTCGTAAATATCAAGCATCCGTCGCGGTAATCGGCGCTGGTTGCAGCCACTTTCTAGAAGAGTATCAAAATTTACTTTTTCCCCGCACATTAAGGTGAAAACTTCAAATATGCCTGTGCCCAAATAATCGGTTCGTTAACGGCTGTTTGAGCATCGTGGACTCGATTTTAGGTATACATCAATTGCATCTGCGTAATCGCTATTTGGATAAAGTTTTGCCGATTTTCTTAACTCGACGCACGTTCTTTCGTCGTAGGGCTTGTTCTCGTCATCCTTTTCTTTCTGCCTTGCTTTTTCAAGCATTTCTTTCTGACTTTTCTCTTCTTCCGGACTCAGCCACTTGCAATCACGTTTTATGTCTCTGAATGCCTCGTTTGCGCCGGCGACGTCGAAAATCGCTGTAATTGGACTTTCGCTGTATGGGGTCAGGTTAACTACATACGAGGAGGCTCCAGAAAACTTGCTCAATACGGCTACTGGTTGAGGCATGAATGACGCTTTATGATCCGTAGAGATGCTCCAGTATGTGGTCGTTGCGGGAGCTTTGTCTACTCGACTTGTTACATTTATATTTTCGCTGCCTAAAAAAGTGTTCCAGTTAATGAACGCTTCGGTTTTCCCCGATTTGCATCGTACAACTAACCCAATTCTGTCCCCGAAAAGCCCCTTCCCTTGATCCGCCTCCAGCGTTGCGTAGTGGATTGATTTGTCCGTCAATGGATCTTTGTCCGAGGAGGTTCGCCATTTGTTTTTTGTGCTGATTGTGGTTTCTACCGACGTTGGCGCTAAGTGATTAATTTTTGCAAAATTATCAAAACAAGCAAGGCGTTGAATAATGTTTGACTCGGCGGCACACTTCATCAGCGCCTTGGCGTCGAGCACGACGCCAGTAGTTTGAGTACTTGCAGACTGGACAGGTACTGGCAGTGTCGCTGGCGTCCCAGCATGCACCAGACCAGAGCCACCAAGAGTCAATAATCCAATCGCGAAAAATAGAGTTTTCATCATTACTCCCAAATAGTTCATTATTGGCGCTAATTGCCAGTTGCCACCACACTTGCAGTACCTGGCTTTTAATCGGTCGCCGGTCCCATAAGCAAAAAGCCCATCGCAGGGATGGGCTTTTTGCTTCGAAAC
>CAIWRE010000013.1 GCA_903914985.1 uncultured beta proteobacterium
ATGGACATCATCACCGGCAAGACCCGGCCCGACTCGGGCACCGTGTTTTTTGGCAGCACGATAGACCTGTTGCGGCACAGCGAGCCTGAAATTGCGCAACTGGGCATAGGCCGCAAGTTCCAAAAACCCACGGTGTTTGAGCAGCTCAGCGTCTATGAAAACCTGGAACTCGCGCTCAAGACCCACAAGGGTGTGCGGGCCTCGGTTTTTTTCAAACGCAGCGCCGAGCAAGCCGATCGATTGATTGAGGTGCTGCACACCATTCACTTGCAAGACGGTCTGAACCGCCAGGCCGGGTTGCTCAGCCACGGACAAAAGCAGTGGCTTGAGATTGGCATGTTGCTCATGCAAGACCCCAAATTGCTGCTACTCGACGAGCCGGTGGCCGGCATGACCGATCAAGAAACCGAGCGCACCGCGGAATTGTTCTTAAGCCTCAAAGGCAAGCATTCGCTGGTGGTGGTGGAGCACGACATGGCGTTCATCAAAGCCATTTCAGACACGGTGACGGTGCTGTGCGAGGGCTCGGTGCTGGCCCAGGGGCCGCTGGCCCAGGTGCAGGCCGATGAGCGGGTGATTGAAGTTTATTTAGGACGGTAACATTATGAGTTTGGTAGTCCAAGGCATCAATCAGTACTACGGAGGCTCGCACATTTTGCGTGACGTGAGCCTGGAAGCAACGGCTGGCAAAGTGACCGTGGTCTTGGGCCGCAATGGCGTGGGTAAAACCACCTTGCTCAAGTCTTTGATGGGTTTGGTGCCCATCAAGACCGGCACCATCACTCTCAATGGCGTGGCTTTGCAGGGCGCAACGCCCTACGAGCGCGCACGCGCGGGTGTGGGCTATGTGCCCCAAGGCCGCGAGATCTTCGGGCGCCTGACGGTGCAGGAAAACCTGGCCATGGGCTTCGCGGGAAAACCTGCGTCCACCAAGTTGCCGCCTGAACTGTTTGAGTGGTTTCCGGTGCTGCATGACATGCGCCACCGCCGCGGTGGCGACCTGTCAGGCGGCCAGCAACAGCAACTTGCGATTGCGCGCGCGCTGGCTGCGGGCCCCAAAGTGTTGGTGCTGGACGAACCCACCGAAGGCATTCAGCCCAGCATCATCAAAGACATCGGTCGGGTGATCCGCATGCTGGCAGACAAAGGGTCCATGGCGATTGTGCTGGTGGAGCAGTACTACGACTTTGCCCGCGAGCTGGCGGACGACTACATCGTCATGGAACGCGGGTCGGTGTTGGCACGCGGGCGCGGGGCCAACATGGAGATCGATGGCGTGCGGGAGTTGGTGGCGATTTAAGGCCGCTGCTGTCGCTCTACATCGCCCAAATGCGCGGTGTGGTGGCGGGCATATTCCACACGGCGGCGCGCCACGCTAAACGCAGTTGACGCATCAAGCCCATTACCGATTCCACTTGCGGCGCCATGGCGCGCACGACGATGGTCTGCGGGTTCGGGCTGGTGGCTCCTGCGTGGGCGGCCAAAGGGCTGGCTGCGATCACCTCGCGCGCAGTGTCCAGCGCCAGAGTTTTCGCGGCACGTTCCAGGGGCTTGCCGCTCACCAAATACAGAGTCGCCCAGCAGCGCATGCCTGCCAGCGCGGCAGGGCTGCCCATCATCAGGGTGTCTTGGGCGTCCACCCGCCCGCGTTCCAGCCAAACCCCTGGCAGCTCCAGGTGCTGCTGCACAAAGCCTTGCTCAAACGGCAAGTTGGCATGCGGAAGGCCCAAGGCGGTCACATCCCAGCCCATCACCTGCGCGTCTGGCGCGAGGTTCAGCGTCAGGTGGTTTTCGGCATGGCAGCCGCTGTAGCAAATGGTCTCTAGTGGCAGCCATTCCAAACGCGCATTGCCTTCGAGCGTGAGGTGGGTGCGCTGCAAGGCAAGCGGCCCCTCACTGCGGTAAAAGCGTGTGGCGCCGGGTGTGGTGACCAGGCCATGCGTACCCGGTGCTGCACGCAGCGCAATCTCCAGCGTATCGCCCCCCACCAGGCCGCCTGGCGGATGCACCAGCACGTTGTGGCAGACCCCATCGCCTTCGGGGTAAAGGCTTTGCAGGATACGCAAAGGCCCGCTGTGTGCGTGGCGCGCTACGGTGCGTGCATCATGCCGCTCGTAGTCGAGCTGAAGCTTGGCGTGCCAGGACAGATTACGTTTCTCCCCGTGCCCGGCGCTCTGCATCTACTTGCTCGGCAATGGCTTCCACCTGTTCATCGGTCATGCCAAATTTGGCCTGCATTTGCTTCAGCTTGGCACGTTCTTCATCGCTCACCAGGCCATCGGCCAACACTTCGCGTACCTCGGTTTCATAGATCGCCTCCCGGCGCTGCACTTGAGCGGTGTAGGCCGTTGCCACCACACCGGTCAGGATAGCGGCCAGGGCGATCGCCAATACCTGCGTCACCACGACCAAGGCCACCCCGAGATAGGTCACCGGATCCACGTTGCCCCAGCCCGAGATGATGGTCAGGATGAACCAGTGCATGGCCGCCGGAATCGAGGGGAAGACGTCCGGCTGGTCATGGCCTTCAATGATGTAAATCAGAGACGAAAACAACAGGCAGCTGATAAACAGCAGAAACATGGCCGATGAAAAAGAGTCTTTCTCGGCCTTGATGGCCTCGAACATATCGTCCATCGCGCTGTTGTAACGCGAGAGTTTGAAGATCCGCAGCAAGCGGAACATGCGCAGTACCCGCAAATCCGCACCTGGGAACACCAGTTGCAGGTAGAACGGGACGGTGCTGAAAAAGTCCACCATGCCGAACACGCTGAACAGGTATTCCTTGCGCCCGCGCCACGCGCCCCCGTTCTCCGACGCATACTTCGCGCCGTAAGACCATACGCGCAACACATATTCAACTGAAAAGACGATCACGCTGACCAGATCGAACATGTGGAAGTAGGCCGAATAAGCCTCATGCAAGTCGTGCATTGACTCCAGAATAATGGCCAGCACATTGGCCACCACCAGCGTGGCGATAAAGATCTCGCAGGCCTTGCTGGCACCGTCCAACACGGCGCCATCCAGAATTTCAAACACACGGCGTTGGAGGCGCGTCGATGCAGATTGGGGTGCGGCGGACATAGGTGAACTCGTCATTTCTTCTTATTCTGGGCTTCGTCAATGAAAAGCTGCACCTGGGCGTCCGAGAGCCGGTATTGGGCTTGGAGCTTTTTCAAGGTGGTGCGTTCGGCGTCTGACACCACGCCGTCGGCCAAAACTGCACGCAACTGGCTTTGGTAGGCGGCCTTTTTCCGTGACAACTGGTTGGAAAAGGCAGAGGCAACAATACCCGTCATGATGGCGGCCATACACACGCCCAGAAAACCGGTCAACAAAGCGATCACTTCGCCGGCCTTGGTCACAGGCTCAACATTGCCGTAGCCTGAAGTGATGGTGACAATGGACCAATAGATGGAGTGCGGAATCGAACCGAAAAACTGAGGTTGTTCGTGGCCTTCGGCAAAATGCATGAGCGATGCGGACACCACGGTGGCAATCAACAACAGAAACGCCGCAGATCCAAAGGCGCGACGCTCGGAGTGCACTGCATGAAACAGGTCTTGCAAGGCCGTGTTGTATTTGGACAGCTTGAGAATACGCAGCAGCCGCAGAACCCTCAAAATGCGCAAGTCCAGCGCCGGAAAAAACATGTGCAGGTAGTGGGGCATGGTGGCAAAAAAGTCCACCAATCCAAACGGGCTGAAGATGTACTGGCGCCGTCCTTTCCAGGCACCACCCGCATCAGGGCCGAACTTGGCGCCCAAAGACCACACGCGTAAAACATATTCCAGCGTGAAGAACATCACACTCCAGAACTCCAGCTCGTGGAAGAACTCTTTGTGCACTGCGTGGACCTCGGGAACGGAGTCCAGAATCACGGCCGAGCAATTTACCAGCACCACCAAAGTAATCAGCCACTCCACGTAGCGGCTTACTTTGTACTTCGGTGATCCGTCGAGGATCTCCATCAACGTAAGTTTCAAATCGGTAACCATTTTTCAGCAATCAAGCTAACATGAAAAGCTGCTTAAACACAGCGAAGGGCAAGGGCCCTGCAGCCCTGCGTTGATTATCGTTGATCAGTCGAAGCGTTGCCCTGGGCCTAGTCCTTCAGTTGCCGCCACAACGCGACTTCACTGGCCGACAAGCGGTCCTTTCCCACAGCCACTGCCTCAAAAGCCACGGGGTCAGTCAGAACCGCAAGCTGACGGATTTGGCTCAGCAAGGTTTTGTAGTGTTCAACCGCCAACTCCGGCTTTTCTGCAATGGTGTTGATCGGCAAGGATTTCAGGTCAGCTTCTTTTTCAAACTCGTGCTGAATGAGATTGATCAGCGAGGTAATCTCACCTTCACTCAGATGCAGTCGCCGCGCCTCGTTCCGGATGACTTGAATTTCGTCCTCGTCAATAACGCCATCTTTGAGGATTTTGTAGAGCTCATGTTTCAGTTCTTCGCGCTCTTTTTGCAATTCATCACTGAATGCCGATGACAACAGTGCCGCTGGAATGGCAAAAATACCGATTCCAATAAACGCCAGCACAATGGTCATTGCACGACCGGCGGGGGTGATCGGTGAAATGTCGCCATAACCCACCGAGGCCAGGGTCACGACTGCCCAATAAATGGAGGTCGGTATGTTCTCGAACTTGTCAGGCTGCGCTTCGTATTCAAACAAGTAGCCTAAGGACGCGGTGAGCACCACCAGCAACACCATAATGAATGCGGCAGCGGCAATCACGGGCCACTCGCGCGCGATCACCTTGCCCAGCGTGGCCGTGGCATCGTTTCCACGGGTCAATTTGAGCAAACGTGTGAGACGAAATACCCGCAAGAACCGCAAGTCCAGCAAGTGATGCAAAAACACTTCCAGAAAAAAGGGAAGAATGGCCAGAAAATCAATGACCGTCGAGGGCGACTTGGCCTGCCGCCAACGCCCGGAGATCGTGCCTTTGTAGCCGGGTTCCTCCACGCACGAATACATGCGCATGCAATATTCGATCGTGAAGATTGCCACGGCCACCGAATCCAAGATCACAAACTCCACATTCAGCAGATAGGAGATGCTGTGCACGGATTCCAATATCACTGCCAACACGGAAATGAGCACCCATACCGCGATGAAGAGTTCAAAAAGTTCCTGCAGCTTGCCCCCGTATTCACTTGGAAATATCAAAGCGTGCACTTTTTGACGGAACGTGCGTCCTTGATTTTTGGCGGTAAATACTTGATAGGCGGGTACGATAATTCGAACCAGTTTCAGTATCCGCAGCAAACGCAAGGCCCGCAGGACCCGCAAATCCACTGGCAAAAAGGCCTGCAAATAAAACGGCGCCACAGCCAGAAAATCAATAATGGCAAACGGACTGAAAACATAGCCCAGACGGGCGTTTTTGCGCGCTTTGAACTCGGCGTCTTCAGGTGCCAGATACAGACGTAACAGGTATTCGACGGTAAAGATCGCAATAGAAAAAACGTCGAAATAATGAAACCAGGTGCGGTTCGGCTCAAATATGCCCGGCACCTGCTCAAACACCAGAGTGAACAAATTGACAACAATGAGCAGACCGATCCATTTTTCAATGGATTTTTGGAAGTTTCCCTCAATCGCCGGATCAAGCAACCAGGAGTGCAACCACTTTCTCAGGGGCAAGTCGCGCGAAATATTCGCCTCGACCTGCTCTGCGCCCATCAAGCTCTTGACGTCGAGGTCTTTGATGGAAATGGTTCTGTGTTTTTCTGCGGGGTGAGCTTGTTGAGTTTCCATGGTGCACCTCAGAATTCAATTTCAGCGATTTTGATGGCGTAGGAACCCTTGTCGCACACCGCGATTTTTAGTTGGATTTTTTCCGCAATGGAGTCGGTAGGCATCAGTTGTGAGCTCACCGTGGCGACCGCCGAGCCGGGTGGGTTGGCCGTAATTTTGTCGAACACGATCGAACCGACCAGGCTGTGGTCTGCCGGGTCGCATGCCACTATGAAGACAGGTGCTTTTCCGGTGAAGGGGTTGCGCATGTCTTTGAACTCGGTTTGGGTCAGGACATGATTGAGGCAGTCGCCCCAGGTGTTCGATGTCGGTTCTGCGTCTGCCGTTGCAGCCTGTTTGCCGGCGGCACAGGCAGCAGGCGCATAGCCAGGCTGGAATCGCTTGGCGCTTTCCTGGGTGAGCCAGGCGACCCATTGCTCGCCATTGCGTTTGCTCCCCTCGGTTTTCAGCGCCTCTTTGCGGGCCAGCACGCCAAGCCCGGTCACAGCGACCAAGACAAGTGCGATAAAGATCAGGAAAACCACGTCGCCGTTGGTCCATCCCTTGGCCTTGCCTGCTGCTGAGGGCTCGGTTGGTGCTTCCATGTATTTCATCCCGGAAAGATAAAGACGGGTTTCCCGTGCCCGTTGAGGGCGGGAAATTCAAAGGAAGCATGATATTCGCAAAAGACTGTTTATTTTTGACCAAATCCATGCGGATCAACGGAAGGTATACCCACATACTTTGCCGATGGCTTGATGGATACACTTTCCGCTATTGGAAAAAATAGAAGAGGAGACGCGCTATGGGCCTGAGCACCCACGTTTTGGACACCATGCACGGCACCCCCGCTGCGGGCATGGCTGTATCGCTCTACACCACCGGCGGCAAGGACGGTGCCGCCATCCTGGTCAAGAACTTGGTGCTCAACGCCGATGGGCGCAATCCGGACGGGCTCCTGTACGACACGCAAAGTTTGCAACAGGGCACCTACCGCCTGGTGTTTGAGGTGGCTGCATACTTCCGGGCGCGTGGCGTGGAACTGCCTGAGCCCCCATTTTTGAATGAGGTGAGCCTGGACTTTGGCATTGCGGACCTTAGCCAGCACTACCACGTGCCCCTGTTGGTCAGCCCCTGGAGCTATTCGACCTACCGGGGCTCGTGACTGTTGGCCACGTCCTTTTGGCTACAACTGACCTTCGGACAGCGTGTCGAGCTGAAAACGTCCGGTTTTGTGCCACAGCCAGGTATCGGTGTAAGTCACGCCGCCCATGCGTGTTGGTGCCGGGTAAGGAGCCGCCGCACGCACCGAGCGCTCAATTTCGGCCATGACCGCAGGTGCGTGATCCGGCGCACGCATCCACCGCACATCGGTCACCGCACCGCGGCGGTCGATGTCCACTTGCAACACACCAACTGCGTGCAAGAGCGGGGGCATTTTCCCCTTGTAAATGCGGTCCCGCATGCGCTCGTACAAATGGGCGGCGGCATCGCGCCGGTAATCCTTCGGGGTGCTGGCATGGGAGACCAGGCGTGGTGGTTCCTCGACCGGCTCGGGCGCCTTTGTCACCACTGGAGCGGGCGCAGGTGGCGGCGGGGGTACCACTGCCACGGGGGGCGGCGGTGGTGTAACGGCGACGGGTGGTGGGGGGGGCGTGGCACAACCGGCGATCACGCCTGCTACGGCCAGCATCCACAAGCGGTGGGTTACGCGCCATTTGTTGTCACCCGAACTGAGAAGCTTCATACCATGTCTCCTATCTCATTTATTTGTTGTGTCGGGAAACTTCCCGCGCCCGCATTGTCATGCAAGTCCTGACCGCCCATTTTCTGTCGCAGCTGGCGAACAGCAACGCTATTTTGGTACAGGTTCAGGCCACACAAGGCTCGGTGCCCCGCGAGGCAGGCGCCTGGATGGCAGTTTTTCAGGATTCCACGGTGGCCACAGTGGGGGGCGGACGGCTGGAGCTTGATGCTATTGCGCATGCCCGCGCGCTGCTGCGCGACCCTGCGCTCGCACGGCTGCAGCACTACCCCTTGGGCCCAAGCCTGGGCCAATGCTGTGGCGGATACGTGACACTGTCATTCACACCGGTATCGGCCGCCGATAGACCGGCGTTAGAAACCCAACTGCGACCCGTCACGGTGCCGGTGGCACTGTTTGGCAGTGGCCACGTGGGTGCGGCGCTGGTGCAGGTGCTGGGCCTGCTGCCCGTGGACCTGACCTGGATTGACAGCCGCGACCAGGCGTTTCCTGGTGATGTGCCTGCCAATGTGCACTGCGAGCACTCCAACCCGGTGCAGGGCGCAGTGGCCCATCTGACACCTGGCTCAAGCGTACTGGTGATGAGCTTCAGCCATGCCGAAGACCTGGACATCGTGCAAGCCTGCCTGCAGCGCCAGCGCGCTCTGGGCGATGTGCCCTTTGTGGGCCTGATTGGCAGCAAAACCAAATGGGCGACCTTTCGCCACCGCCTGGAGGCCAAAGGCTTCAGCGCGCAGGAGCTGGCCCATGTCACGTGCCCGATTGGCATTCCTGGCATTCACGACAAGCGCCCTGAGGTGATTGCTGTTGCGGTGGCCGCGCAGTTAATGCAGCTTGCCGGCAGGGGCCTTTCCGCGCAATAACGGCCACTAAAATTTCCCTACGGAGGATCCCCCATGGAAACGTATTTGCTCGATTGGGCCAATTTGCTGCTGCGCTGGGCGCACGTGGTCACCGCCATTGCCTGGGTGGGTTCGTCTTTTTACTTTGTATTTCTGGACAGCAGCCTCACGCCGCCGGTGGACGAAGACCTGAAGCGCCAGGGCGTCAGCGGCGAGCTGTGGGCTGTGCATGGCGGGGGCTTCTACCACCCGGTCAAATTTGCGGTGCGTCCGCCGGAGTTGCCCGGCCACCTGCACTGGTTTTACTGGGAAAGCTACAGCACCTGGCTGACCGGTTTTTCTTTGTTCACCATCTCGTACTTGTGGAATGCAGGCACCTATTTGGTCGATAAATCGGTCATGGATTGGTCGCCCCAGGCGGCAGTGCTGGTGGCTTTGAGTTTCCTGGTGGTGTTCTGGCTGGCTTACGACGCGATATGCCGGGTGTTCGGGCAACGCGAGGGCGGCGACCGGATCGTGGGTGCGCTGGTCGCCGTGCTGGTGTGCGCGGCCGCCTGGTTGGCCTGCCACTGGTTTGCCGGGCGCGCGGCCTTTTTGCTGGTGGGCGCCATGATTGCCACCAGCATGAGTGCCAATGTGTTTTTCTGGATCATTCCCGGCCAAAAAACGGTGGTGGAGAGCATTCGCGCCAACCAACCGGTGGACCCTATTCACGGCAAGCGCGGCAAGCAACGCAGTGTGCACAACACCTACTTCACGTTGCCGGTGCTGTTTGCCATGCTCAGCAACCACTACAGCTTCACCTATACCAACGCCCACAACTGGCTGGTGCTGATTGCCATGATGGCGGCCGGTGCGGCGATCCGCCAGTTCTTTGTGCTGCGCCACGGCTTCAAGCTCGGCCGCAATCCGCACCCCTGGCCCTATGCCGCCGCGGGCGTGGTGGCGATTGTGGGGGTGGTGATTGCGCTAGCCCCGGCGCCGCGCGCGCCATCAGACGCGCAAGCGGCGGCACCGGTGTCGTACGCCATGGTGCAGCGCATCCTGGCGCAGCGCTGCTACCCCTGCCACGGTGCGCAAGTGCAATTGAAAAATGTGCGCTTGGATTCGCCTGAGCAAGTGGCGGTGCACGCCCAAGGCCTGTACCAGCAGGCGGTGGTGACGCGCGTCATGCCCATGAACAATGCCACGCAGATTACCGAGGCCGAGCGCGACACCCTCAAGCGCTGGTTTGAAGGCGGCGCAAAGATCGATTAATCAGACAACAGGAGCCCCGTGGTCGTAGACGGAAACGCCCTCGGTGGACGACCACAAGGGCAGGGTGCCCAGACCCAGCAGACCGAGCGCCATGCCAATGTGCAGCAAGTCACCGGGCACCAGCACATCGCCCACGGACACTTTGGCGGCAAACAGCAGCAGTCCGGCCAGCAACAAAGCCGCAGCCAGCGCACCGCGCCACAATCCGCCGCGGGCCAGCGTGAACACCATGGCCACGACCGACAGCACGGCCAGCGCATCTGCCACCACCCGCTTTTGCCCAGCGCCCACGATCAGCACACCCAGCACGGCCATCACACCCATAGAGATCCAGGCAAAGCGCTTGTTTCGGGTTACCAGGGAATCCGGCCAAATCACTGACACCGCCAACAGGGGCAGCGCCGCCATGGCACCCAACATGGACGCAAACTGGTGCCAGCCCGGCAGGGGATAAATGCCCGAGAAACGCAAAACGCCCAGCACGGCCGCCGCCGCAAACAGGGTGCATGCCAGGCGCAGCGCGATGGGTGACCGGGTACGCGTCGCGAGCCACAGCGAGACCAGGCACAAGAAACCGTCGGAGTAGGCCAGGCTAGACATGCGCTGCCCCTTGCACGCGCGGGTGCAGCCAGGCATAACCCAGCGCGCCGTACAGCAGCACCATCGCGCCCGAGAAGCCAAAGCGTTGCACCGGCGTGAAGCCTTTTTGGGCAAACAAGAAATACATCAGCAGCAGCGAGCCCATCACGGTAGCCATCAGCGCCACCCGGTTCATCATCCTGGGCGAAGGCGTGACAAAGCGCACAAATTTGTCGGCCTCAAATCGCGCAGGCACGGCGGGTGCGCCCGGTGGCACCCAG
>CAIWRE010000014.1 GCA_903914985.1 uncultured beta proteobacterium
ACGCCCACCGTCAAACCCACGATCAAACCAATGCCCAAAATCGGCGCCGAGATGAGCATGGTCATCCACAGGGCTTGGCGGCCCAAATCCACAACCAAAGCAGTGTCCAACATGGTGCGATCCTTATTTAAAAATGAAACTCGATGCCAATGAACCCATCAGCAAAGTCCAGCCATCCACCAACACAAACAGCATCAGCTTGAACGGCATCGAAATGATCATGGGTGAGAGCATCATCATGCCCATCGACATCAGCACGCTGGCCACAATCAAGTCGATGACGACAAAGGGGATGTAAATCAAAAAGCCGATAGTGAAAGCACTTTTGAGTTCGGAGGTAATAAAGGCGGGTACCAGCGTCGTGAACGGTACCTGGGAGGCGTCTGTCACATCGGCCTTGCGCGCCATTTGCATGAACAAGCCGATGTCGTCTTCGCGGGTTTGCTTGAGCATGAAGCCGCGCAGCGGCGCTTCCGCAGCAGCCAGCGCCTTATCGAACTTCATGCCGTTTTCCATATAAGGCACCACTGCGTTGGTGTAGATGTCGGTCAGCACCGGCGACATGATGAACAGCGTCAAAAACAGCGAGATGCCCACCAGCACATTGTTGGGCGGTGTCTGCCCCGTGCCAAGTGCCTGGCGCAGGATGGACATCACGATGATGATGCGCACAAACGAGGTCATCATCAGCAAGAGCGAGGGCAGCAGACTGATGGTCGTCATCAGCGCCAGCAGTTGCAAAGACAGGCTGTACTGCGACTCTTTTCCGGTTCCGGTCACGTTGACCATAGGAATGCCCTGGCTCCAGGCCGCAGCCGGCAGCACGAGCACAAAGGCCGCAAACGCGGCCCAGATCCATTTAGATTTCACGCGGGGCATCCTGTTGCGGCAAGGGGCCTGTGTCGTCCCACTGGCCCAAGGCGGTAAATTGGGTGGCGGTCATACCGACCAGCACCTGGTGCGTACCGACACGCACCAAGGCTATTTTCTGACGCGGACCGATGCTGATGGTCTCCAGCACGTCGAGCATGGGCGGGCCTTTGTGCTGGATTTGCAAGCCCTTCATGCGCTTGAGCGTCCACAAAAGCGCGGCGAGCAGGCCGAGCACCAGCACCATGCTGGCGCCCATGCGCAGCCAATCGATGCTGTTACCCGCTGCGCCCATGGTGACTTAGAGGTTTTTCATCCGCTCGGAAGCGGGAACTACGCGCGTCAGGCGGATGCCATAGCGGTCATTGACCAGCACCACCTCACCTTGGGCGACGACGGTGTTGTTGATCAGCAAGTCCAGCGGCTCGCCGGCAATGCGGTCGAGTTCCACCACACTGCCTTGGGTCAAACGCATCAGATCTTTAATTTTGATCATGGCGCGGCCCACTTCGATGCTCATGGTCACGCTGATGTTTTGCAGCACCTCGGCGTTGATCTGGTTTTCCGGGTCTTTGGGGCCGGAAAGCATGGGGGTTTCGGTCTCGCTCATGGCGTCTTTCCTGTGAGGTTTAATGTTGTCCGGGAACTACGGCGCGTTGGATTTGCACTGCGGTCTGGGCACCCAGGGTGCCGACCTGTACTTCAAAGGCGGGGATGCCATTGGGCTGCAGCGTGGCAAAGTCCGGCTTTTTGAAATACAAAATATCACCCGGCTGCATGGTTTCCACCACGCGCAAGGTGGTGTTGATCTGGCCCAAAATCACATTGGCATCCAGGCAGGCACCACCGACGGCCTCTTCCAGATTTTCGCGCCAAACGCGGTCGGAGTCTTCATTGCCGTCGCCGGTTTGCACCCGGCTGCGCAGCAGTTCACGCACCGGTTTGAGTGATGCATAGGGATGCAGCACATCAATAAAGCCCATGTTCTGCGTTGCGGTTTCCGTCTCGAAGCGGCTCAGAATCACCAGGTCGTTTTCATCTGCAATTTGGGCAAACTGGGGGTTGATTTCTGACGCTACAAATTCAAATTCCAGCGACATCACCGGGGCCCAGGCCTCGCGCAGATTGCGAAAGGTCACGTCCAGAATCATGTTGATGATGCGTGTCTCCATGGGCGTGAACAGGCGCCCTGGCGAGAGTTGGCCGATAGCGCCCTGGCCAAAGCCACCGAAAAAGCTGTCCAGCGAACTGAACACAATGGTGGGGTCGATCACCACCATAGAGAAGCCACGCAGGGGATTCATGCGAATCACGTTGACCGACAAGGGGGCACGCAACTCGCGCACATAGTCACCGAACTTGACGATTTGCACTTTCAGCGGGTTCACGCGCGGACTGCTGCGCAGCATGTCCATCAGACCCGGGCGGAACAGGCGGATAAATCGTTCGTTGATCATGTCAATCGAAGCAACGTTAACGCCCAAACTGCTGTCTTCGCTGGCGATGTCGTGCTTGCGCACGCGCGCAGCGGTATTAAAACCGGTATCGACGGCAATGGAGCCGTCATTCACGCCTTCAGCGAGGGCTGAAAGCTCGTCGGCTGAAAGAAGGTTATCTGCCATGGTGCGCGGGAATTCCGTTGTCGGTCAGTTTCATTGAACGATAAAAGAGGTGAAGTAAATCTCCTCGACGCCGCCGAAGTCTTCGTATTTTTCGAGCAAGGTGTTCATGGCGTCACGGATTTTGATACCCAGATCTTTGCGGAAATCGGGTTTATTCAGATCGGCTTCGGTCGTCATGCGCATGGCATCCATCACCACCGATCGCAATGCGAATTCGTGCTTTTTCACGTTTTCCACCACCCGCTCGTCATAGCGGGTCATGAGGGCGATTTGCACCGACATGACTTTGCGCGAACCGGCGAGATTCACCAGAAACTCACGCTCCAACTGGCTGTAGGTGTATTCAAAACGCGGGCTGTCGGGCGATTTTTTGTTCAGCTTGGGAGGACCGCTGTCTTTGCCTTTGCCTTCGTCTTTTTTGTCACCATGGCCGCCGCCGTGGCCACCATCGGCTTTTTTCTCGCCGTGTCCGTCCGCGGCAGGTGCGCCATGGCCACCTGCAGCGGGTGCACCATGGCCCCCTTCGGCAGGCGCGGCGCCTTCGGCCATCATCTGATCCGCGCTGGGCGGCGGTTTGTTGAAGAATCCGGTCACGAACAAGGTGCCGACCATGGTTCCGGCCACCAGGACCACGATACCTACGACGGCAGCGATGATCAAGACGATGGGTTTTTTCGGCTTAACTTCTGCGGTTTCCGGGGTTGCTGCTGCATCAGCCATAGGGCACCTTTAATTCGTGGTTCGTTTCAAAATTTCTCGTCTGCGGCTCTAGGCCAGCAGATTCAATCCGTCGTTTTCTGCGGCCGGTCCAGCGGACGCCGGGCCAGCGGCAGCAGCGGCCGTTACACCCGCTGCCGGGCCGGCAAAGGGCGTTCCCCGCCCCTTACCAGGTGTCGAGTTTCCGCCGGATTGGCGACTTTGCTCTCCGTTCACACTCACCGAAGCAACTGTCATGCCAGATTGTGTCAGGGTATCACGCAGCTTGTTGCTTCCCTGGCTCATCAGGTCGCGCGTCACAGCATTGTCGGTGCTGAACAGCGCATCCAGGCCACCGGAGTGCATATCGAGCTCCACATTGATGGTGCCCAGCGCCGCGGGCTGCATGCGCATTTGCATCTTCCATTGGCCGCGCTCGATTTGGGCCATCAGTCGTTGCGCCGCGGCTTGGCCCATTTGGTCGGCCAACTGCTGAAACTGCTGCGCACGATGATCCGCCTGCGCCTGGGTGTTTCCGGCATTGCTGCCTGCACTACTTCCTGCCGTGCTGACCGGGGCGGCGGATGCGCCTGCGCCCGCCTGGGTAGACAGGTCACTCGGCTGGTCCGGGCTCAGGTCGCTGGCGGACAGCAGGAGCTCGGCGTCGAAACCGGCGGGCAGGTCCAGCGTGATGGTGTCGGTCGCTGGCGGCAGCTCTTTGGAAGCGGGACCTGAGGCCAACAGTGCCGCCCAGGTGCTTTCTTTGCCGGTGCCGGACATTTGGGCCAGGCGTTTGGTGATTTCCGGTGCCGGCATGGCCAGCGTCAGGCGCACTGCGTCCTGGGGGGCCAGGGCCGGTGCCGGTTCTACCGCATCGGCCGCCGCCACCTCGGCTTTGCCAAGCCAGGCCGCGGCTTGCATGGGTAGCAGGCTCGATTGCGCTGCGCTGGCGACCACGGCGGCGGTGACCGGTGTGGCCGCCAATAGGTCGGCTGGCGTGGCCGGCGGCGCAAGAGCCACCACCGGTGCAAACAAGGCTGCGGGTGCCGCTGCCGGGGATGCCGGCACGCTTGGGGGCATCGAAAGCACCTCGATCTGCACTTTCAGGTCCCGGGCGGCAGTACTGGCCAACAGCGCTTGGACGTCACCCGGTGACCTGGTGTTTCCTGCGGGGGGGGGCGCCAAGCCGGTAAGCGGCACTAGGGCAGACACTGCCGCCAAACCCAGAGGATCGGCGGGCGTCATCAGGGGTGTCAGCGCCTCTGCTGCGGGTGTGACGGGGACAGGGCTGACCGCATTTGCCTGCGGGATAGCGCCAAACAGCGCCTGTACGGCCGCTTCATCCAGCCCTTGCAGACGGGCAAATTGCGCCAGGCTGTCCATGTCGGGCAGCGGTGCGTCGCTCGTAATCACATTGATCTTATTGCCCAGCGGCACGACTTGCAGGCCCTGGCCGGGCGACTCCATAGCGGCAAGCTGTTGCCGCTGCGCTTTGAGTGTTTGCCCATTCAAGACCTGGGCAAAGTCGCTGTTTTGCTGCGTTGCAGATGCCGCGCCGGAGCTTGCCTGCACGGCGCTGGGTTCGCTCGCCGCTGGAGATACCGGGCGACTGGCTAAAAAACTGAGGTTCGGTTCCATGACTACACCGCTTCACAAAAAGACCACACAGGGTGGCGAATGTCCAGTGTGATGCAAGAAGCGTGACAGGTCAGAAATTGCCGCTGCCGTTCAAGCAACGGCCCGCCCACGCTGTCGGAAAACGATGGCATGGAGTTTGCGTACAAGGTGCCTATGCAAACGCATTTTCACCGTATTCCGAACTAAGGTCATGATTTTCATGAATATTCGCCCATGAGCACGATGACCCTGTCGAACATTCGACAAAACCTATCGAAGTTCAACTACAACGACCTGAGCATTCCTGCGCTGGTGTTGTTGATCATGGGCATGCTGGTGATTCCGCTGCATCCGATGCTGCTGGACATGCTGTTCACCTTCAACATTGCGTCGAGCGTGCTGATCATCATGATCGCCATCAAGATTCGCAAGCCGCTGGAGTTCTCCGCGTTCCCTTCGGTCTTGCTGCTTGCCACCATGCTGCGTCTGGCGCTCAATGTCGCCTCCGCCCGTGTGATTCTGGTAAGCGGCCACGAGGGCCATGAAGCGGCCGGCAAAGTGGTTGCGGCATTTGGTGAATTTGTGATCGGCGGCAACTATGTCGTTGGTTTCATTATTTTCGCGATTTTGATGATCGTGAACTTCTTTGTGGTGACCAAGGGTGCCGGTCGTGTCTCTGAAGTGAACGCCCGCTTTACCCTGGACGCCATGCCCGGCAAGCAAATGTCCATCGACGCCGACCTGAACGCCGGTGTGATCGACCAGGAAACTGCCAAGACCCGGCGCGCCGAGCTGGCGCAGGAGTCGGACTTCTTCGGCTCGATGGACGGTGCCTCCAAATTCGTCAGCGGCGATGCGATTGCCGGTCTGCTGATTCTGATCATCAACCTGGTGGGCGGTCTGGCCATCGGTATTGGCCAGCACGGCCTGTCCCTCAGCGAAGCCGGACGTATTTACACGCTGCTGACCATTGGCGACGGCCTGGTTGCGCAAATTCCGTCTTTGCTGCTGTCATTGGCTACCGCCATTGTGGTGACCCGCGTGACCACCGCCGAATCCATGGCCGAGCAAGCCAGCGCGCAGTTGGGCAACCCCACAGCGCTGTTTGTAACCTCGTCCATCATGGCGATTCTGGGCCTGGTTCCCGGTATGCCGCACCTGGTCTTTATTGTGTTGTCGGCCGGTGCTGCCGCTCTGGGCTTTATGGTGCTGCGCCGCTCCGCAGCGGCAGGCGACTCGCCCGAGCAACTGGCTGCGGCCGCCGCCGCCATGCCCGAG
>CAIWRE010000015.1 GCA_903914985.1 uncultured beta proteobacterium
ACTGGTCGCCAGGCTTGCATGGCGCGCCGGTGATTCACGACGCCGTGGCGACATTTGAATGCTTTAACCGCAGCCGCCACGACGAGGGCGACCACATCATTTTTGTGGGCGAGGTGGAACGTTGCAGCCACCGCGAGCAGGCCGATCCGCTGCTGTACCACGGTGGATCGTTCTACACCGGCGGCCTGCGCTAAGCCCTTCAGAGCACGCCATGCAACGCAAAGAGCACCTGGACCCGCTGGCCATTGGTCTGCTGCTGACCTGCTGCGCCTTTTGGGGCTTTCAGCAGGTGCTGGTCAAAGCCACGCTGCCCGAGATGGCGCCGATTTTTATGGCGGGCGTGCGCTTTGCCGGTGCGGCCGCCGTGCTCTGGTTATGGTGCAAGTGGCGCGGTGTGCCGCTGTGGGAGCGCGACGGCTCTTTATGGCCGGGGCTGCTGGCTGGTGCCTTGTTTTCCATGGAGTTCATTTGCCTTTTTTCAGGCCTGCAGTTCACGGCGGCGTCGCGCATTACCGTGTTTTTGTATACCTCGCCCCTGTGGGCGGCGTTGGTGCTGCCGTGGTTTATCAAGTCGGAGCGGCTGTCCAAAGTCCAATGGCTGGGGCTCCTGCTGGCATTTATCGCCGTAGGCTTTACCTTGCGCCAGGGCTTTATCGGCGGACAAACATCGCAGCAGCACTGGGGCGATTTGCTGGGCATCGGCGGTGCCATTGCCTGGGCCCTGACGACCGTGGTGTTGCGCACCACACGTCTAACCAAGTTAGGCCCGGAGAAGCTGCTGTTCTACCAAGTGAGCGTGAGCGCCGTGGCGCTTCCGGTGCTGTCGCAGGCCTTGGGCGAGGTTTGGAATTGGAACCTCAGCCCGTTTGCCATCGGCTCCCTGTTGCTGCAAACCGTGGTGGGTGCCTTTGCCAGCTACCTGGCGTGGGTCTGGCTCTTAGGCCGCTACCCCGCGACCAAAATGGGCTCGTTCGCGCTCACCACGCCACTGTTCGCCCTGCTGTTTGGCGCGCTGTGGCTGGGCGAGGCCGTGACGGTGGAGTTGCTAGGCGCCCTGGCGATGGTGGGTCTGGGCATCACGCTGGTCAACCGGCGCAGAGGCTAGCGCCCGGTTGAGGCCAGCGCGGCGCGCTTACTTGAGCGCCTTGTAGCGCATGCGTTTGGGCTTGGCACCCTCTTCGCCCAGGCGGCGCTTTTTGTCCGCTTCGTATTCCTGGTAGTTGCCGTCAAAGTACACCCACTGGCTGTCGCCCTCGCAGGCCAGGATGTGGGTCGCAATGCGGTCCAGGAACCAGCGGTCATGGCTGATGACCAACAGCGTGCCGGCAAATTCCAACAGCGCGTCTTCCAATGCGCGCAGAGTTTCCACATCCAAGTCGTTGGACGGCTCGTCAAGCATCAGCACATTGCCGCCAGCGATCAGCGTTTTGGCCAAATGCAAACGACCGCGTTCACCGCCCGAGAGCGTACCCACGCGCTTTTGCTGGTCGGCGCCATTGAAGTTGAAGCGTCCGCAGTAGGCGCGGCTGGCCATTTGGAACTTGCCCACATTGAGGATGTCCAAGCCGCCTGAGACGTCTTCCCACACGGTTTTTTCATTGGCCAGATCGTCGCGGTTCTGGTCCACAAAGGCCATCTTGACGGTTTGGCCGATCTTGACTTCGCCGGAATCGGGCTTCTCACGAC
>CAIWRE010000016.1 GCA_903914985.1 uncultured beta proteobacterium
CGCCTGCCGCCTGAAACTTTCGGGCCGAGGCGCCCGCCATCAACAGCGCCGCCACAAGCAGCGCCAGCAAAATGTCCAGATGGTCGGTGAGCAAGGCGCTCAAAGCCAGCATTTGCTGCGACAGCCAGGGCATCTGCCGCCCGGCACCCTGGTACACCTCGGCAAAGCGCGGCACCACGTACATCATCAAAAACAAGCTCACCAGCGTGCCCACACTGATCAAGATGGCCGGATAAATAGCCGCACTCACCACCTTGGAGCGCACCGCGTCAATGCGCTGCTGGTAGGCAATAAAGCGCTCCAATGCATGCGGCAAGCTGCTGGTGCCCTCGGACGCACGCACCAAACCGATATAGAGCGGAGGGAAATGCCGCGACTGCTCGGCCAGCGCGCTGGAAAAACGTCGGCCGTCGCGCAGCGCTTGCAACAGCCCGGACAGGATGAGCCGCAATGCGGGCTGTGCCTCTTTTTCCAGCAAGGCTTCAAGGCCTTCGACCAGCCCCAGGCCGGCTTGCAGCAGCGCCAGCAGTTCCTGGCTGAACATGACCAATGGCAAGGACGAGCTGCGGCGGCCCAGTGCACCTTGCAAGCGACCCAAGAGGCCGGTGCCGGGCACGTCGGCGCCGCGCAAGTGCACCAGATGCAATCCGCGTTCGCGCACCTGGCGTTGGGCGTCGGCGCGATCGAGCGCGTCAAACTCCCACTGAACCACAGCGTGCTCTGCGTTGATGGCGCGGGCCTGGTACTTCACGTTCCGGGCGCCTTAGTTGCTCAGGTCAGCATCTTCGCCACTGCCCCCGGGCTGGCCGTCTTTACCCAACGAAATGATTTGGTAGTCGGTCACCACCCCATTGGCTGCTGCGGTGCCGCCGATTTTGTAAACGTAGGGGTGGCCCCAGGGGTCCATGGGCACGTCTTTTTTCAGGTAAGGGCCATTCCAGCCCGTGGCGTTGTCAGGTTTGACCATGAGTGCGCGCAAGCCCTCGTCCACCGCCGGGTAGCGACCCACATCAATACGAAAGGTGTCCACCGCTTTGGACAAGCCCTCGAGCTGGGCCTTGGCCACCGCCACCTCCGATTTTCCGATTTGCGCAAAGTACTTGGGCCCGACGTAGGACGCCAGCATGCCGATGATGACAATCACCACCAGCAATTCAAGCAGGGTAAAGCCGCGCTCGGAACGCACTGGTTTAATCGATTTTTTTGTCATGATTTATCAGAAACTCGGTAAATCATAAATTCGCCGCATGACAAAAAAATGTCTAAATCATTGCGGCTTGGCGTCAGCGGGCAGCTTGCGCTCTTCGATCTGGTCGCGCATCACCAAGCCCTCGTTCTCTAGCGCGACCTTGTCAAACTGCCAGGGGTTGAGGTACCAGGGCGTCAGCGCGGTCACGGCCGACTCAAAACGCTGCAAGAGCTTCAGGTTGATGCTGTAGTAGGCACGGTTCTGGTCTTCACAAAACGCCAGCGATTTGTCGCGCTGCGCCAGGTTTTGCTGGCTTGTTTCCAGCGTGCTGCGGGTATTGCCCAAGATGTTGCGGGTGGTGGCCAGGTCGCTCTGCGTGCCTTGGAGCTCTAAGCGCAGGGCGTCACGCTGACCTTCGGCTTCTTTGAGTGTGTCAGCCAGGGCGGCCTTTTCCGTCTCCAGGCTCTGCAGTTGGGCGCGCAACTCGGCTTCGCGCTTGACCGCCACAGCCAGCTTGGAGGCCTGGGCCTGGGCTTTTTGCAACTTGCCTTGCAGTTCGTCACGCTCGGTGCTGAGCTGGGTTTTTTCCTGCTGCAAGGCCTGCTGGGCCTGTTGCATTTTGGCAATGCGGTCCTGTTGGGCACGGGCCGCCTTTTTGTCTTTGTCGTCAGCGGCATGGGCACCGGCCAGACCCAGCGACAGGGCCACCAGCACCGCAAGGCGCCACAGGGATGGGGGGGCGAAATAGCGAGGCATGGCAGGCTTAGAAACGAACAGCAAGGTCAAACTGCAGGGTGTCAACCGACAGCTTGGTCGCAGGGCTGGAGCCCGGCGCATACGAGTCGATCTGGTTGGCACTCATCCAGCGTGCCGACAGCACGGTGTTGTCGTACCAGCCGTAGCTGCCACCCAGAATAAAGCCTTGGTTGTTGGTGCCGCCCAGACCGAAATCAGAGCTGGTAAAGGCGTCCAGCGTCGCGTCGCTGCCCACATAGCGGTAAGCCAGGCTGGCATTCCACTCGCCCTTGCGTCGCACTGTGTGCTCACCCAGCGCAATCTTGGCCATATAGCCCGACTCGGCACCGTCACTCAGTGGCAACCCGATGCGGCTCTTGATGGCACTGCGGTTAAAGCCCAGGTTGCTCACCGCGTCAGCAGTCAGCGTCAAGGGGATGCCGTTCACAGTGGCCAGGTCCAGTGCTGCGGTCAGGTTGAGCACGCGGAAGTCTGAGGCCAGACCGTAGACACGCGCACCGGTGTCGCCAGGCGCATTTAAAGCGAACAAGGTGTTGCCGCGCTGGCGAAAGCCCGCGCCGTATTCAGAGCGCACCGCGTAGTCTGCTTGCTGGCTGGCGAAGGCGCTGACCGTCTCTTTCTGGCCGGCCAGTTTTTGAAAGTCGTACAGCGCCATGCCGAACTTGAGCTTGCTGCTGCCCAGCTTCATGGCCGCGCCTGCTTGCACACCGAGCAAGCCGCGCGAAGGCGAGCTGCCTGGCTTGAATTCCGACAAGGGGAAATAGCCCGCCGTGGCAAAGGCCTCTGAAGTGCCACCAAACACTTTTTTGCCCGACACCGAGAGACCTTCAAAACCCAGGTCGTCGGCCCACACCAGGTCGGTGGAGAAGAAGGGGTTGGGCATGCGACCACCACGGAAATCGGCCACCGGGCCCAGCGGGCGGAAGGACATATACGCCTGGTCAAACACCACCGCATATTTGTTAAACGACTGGCCCATGGTTTGGTTGGTCGAGGTGCGGTCTGTGGTGTTGCCGGTCGAAAAGCGCATGGAGGCGGTCACGTCTTCGCTGACGGTGGCTTCCACCCCCAGACGCGCGCGCAGGCGCAGGCGGTTGGAGTCGTCCTGGGCATTGAAGTTGGGCGTACCGAGGCTGCTTTTGTTGGTAGCAATGTCGGCGGCGCGGGTCAAATCACCCAGGGTAAAGCCCACGGGTCCGGGCGGCGTATTGCCGTTGGACAGGATGGTGGCCTCCTGGCGCAGGCGGAAGTCGCCATACAGTGCCACGCGGTTCAACCAAGCGGGGTAAGCCCCGGCGTCGCCCCAGCGCTCTTTTTTGGCTTGCGCCAGCACTTCGCGCTTGACCTGCTCACGCAATTCCTTTTTGGTGGTTTCCGAGACGTAAGGCACCCGGACGACCTTTTTCCCATCTTTGTCCACCTCTTCAGCCGCGGCACGGGCGGCGCTCGGAAGCACTGCGGGCGCAGCGGGGGCGCCGGGCACAGTCGCTCCGGCCTGAGCGTTGCTTAGCGCGGGCACATACGGCGCAGGCGCGGGCGGCATGACCAGCATGGAGCCGTCCGGCCCCACAAAGGGCACCATGGCTGCTGCCTTGGCCTTGGCCGCTGCGACCAGGGCGTCAGACTTTTCTTTGGTCAGAACGCCACCTTCGACCAGCGCTTCGAGCAAGGCCTGTGTGGTGGCCTGGACCTGGTCCACGCCGCCGCGCTCAAAGGTGGATTGTTTGGATGCCGACGGCGTGGCGGGCGTAGCGGGCGTTTGGGCGTGCAAAGTGGCGACCGGCAGTGCCAGGCAGCTTGCCGCACCGAGACACCAACGCACCCAGGGTGCTTGCGCAGGTTTCAAACCAAAGCGGCTCATACAAAGTACCTTTCCAAAATCATCGGTTTGCTGTGTTGATGCGCAGCCGGATGGGCTGCGGCATGCGGTCGGGGGGCGGCTGGCTGAAGGCCTTGGTGGCGGCCAGCGTCTGGTTGATCAAGCTGTCGATCTCGGCGTCACCCGTGCTGCCCACCAACTCGTGGCGCTGCAGGCTGCCGTCTTTGGCGACCCAGATCCGCACCTCGACGCGGTAGCTCTGGGTGCGCAGGTCTTTGTTGCGCTGCAAGATGCGCTGCACTTCCGACTTCAGCTGGCTGGCGTAGCCCCCATAGGCGCTGAACATGCCAGTGGCAGGCACGGCCGCCGAGCCGCCGCCTTTGCCCACATTGCTGATGTCGTCGTTGGTGATTTTGCCCGCAGAAAATGCGCTGGGCCCGTCACCGGCGGGGCCGTCCATCTTCAGCTCTTGCGAGGGCGGTGCCGGTGGCGCGTCTTTGGGCGGCGCGGGCATGTCCTTCACTTCTTTTTGCTCTTTGGGCGGCTCGGGCTTTTTCTCTTCTTTGGGCGGTGGTGGGGGTGGGGGCGGCGTGGTGGGAATCAGCGAAATTTTGGGTGCGGCTTTGACCGGCTTGGACTTGCCGCTGACCATGCTGTAAATCAGCAGGCCGAGCGCCACCAGGACGACCAAGCCGCCCAGCGCGTACAGCAGTTTTTTGCGGCCTTCGCTCATGCCGGGGCCCTAAGTACCAATGCGGGCTGTGACCAGCCCGACGTTGCCAATGCCCAGGCGCCCGGCCATGTCAATGATCTCCACCACCTTCACGTAGTGGGCTTGCGGGTCGCCTTTGATCATCACCGGTGCGTCCGGGTCTTTGGCGATGGCGGCCGTCAGCCGCTGCTCCAGTTCGGGCAGGGTGATGGACGCGCCGTTGAGCAGCAAATTGCCATCGGGCAGGATTTGCACAATGCGCACCTCTTTTTGCACCGTGCTGGGCTTGTTGCTCGGCTTGGGCAAATTGATCTTCATGCCCTGCACCGAGGCCGTGGTCATGATGATGAAGATCACCAACAGCACATAGGCCAGGTCCAACATCGGGGTGACGTTGATCGTGTCGTAGGGTTTGGTTTCGGTTTCGACTTTCATGGTGTTCCTTGTGCGGGCGGGCTAGCCGCCCTGCGCGCGCCCCGTGGCCAGGCCGATTTCGGTAATGTCGGCACGCTTGGCAATCTCCAGCACCTGCATGACTTTGGCGTACTGGGTGTGCGCGTCGCCTTTGATCACGATGGACTGGCCGGGGTTGGCGTTTTTCATCTCTCCCAGGCGCTGCGCCAGCTGCTCTGCGGTCACCGGGTAGGTGTCCAGGTACATATCGCCCGCCTGTGAAATGGTGATCGCCTTTACCCCTTTTTTGGCCAGGTTGTCAATCGTTTTGGTCTTGGGCAGGTCGACCTTCACCCCCTGCACCGACGCCGTGGTCATGATGATAAAAATCACCAGCAACACGTACGCCAGGTCCAGCATGGGCGTGACGTTGATGTCGTCGTACGGCGCGTTGTCGTCTTGGATTTGCACGGGGTGGGGCTTCGCAACAGGGGCGGTTTAGGCGTCCAGCAGGGCTTGCTGGCCGTGCAACTCGGCAGACTTGGTCAAGAACTCGTCGGCGAACACGGTGGTGTCGGCGGCGATGTTTTTGATCTGGATGGCAAACCAGTTGTAAGCAAACAGCGCCGGAATCGCCACCGCCAAACCGGCCACCGTCGCCACCAGTGCGGCCGCAATACCGGGGGCGATGGCGTTGACGTTGACGTCACCCGCTGCCGCAATGGCGGCAAAGGTAATCATCACACCAACCACCGTGCCCAAGAGGCCCAAAAAGGGGCCGCCCGAGATGGCAATGGTGAGCAACACAATGCCGCTGTTGAATTTTTGACCGGCGCGCACGATGGACGCGTCCAGCGCAGCGCGGATGGACTCCAGCGCAGCGGCTGTGATGTGCGGCTCTCTGCCCGCGGCCTTCTGGGCCTGGAAACGCTGCTCCACTTCGTGCATGCCAACGGCATAGAGCGTAAAGATGGACGAATGCTTGAAGGCAGCGTTGTTCCTGGCTGCCAGGTACTCGGCGTCAGCGGGGTTGAGCAGCGCTTGCGAGCGGTTTTTGAACAACTCCAAAAACGCGGCGTTGGCTTTTCCTGCACGGCCCAGGGTGCGGGTCTTGTCGATCATCACCCAAATACTGACCACGGCCATGATGCCCAAAATACCAATCACCACCCAGCCGTCGATCGTCACCGCGCCCAGCAAAATAGCAAAGTAGTTGATTTCGCCACCGCCTTCTGCCGCACCGTCGTCAAAACCCACCATGGCCGAGTCGGCCATCTGGCTGAAGGCCAATGCCTTCACATAGTCTGCCGAGCGGGCTGTGTTGGACAAGGTCACTGCATCCATGCCACCGCGAAAGCCATCACCCACGGCTACCTCGCCCGCCACATCCGACCAGCCCAGGGCACCGTCGGCTGCTTGCACACCATCCACAAAAATCTGCGCCTTGCCGGCAGCGGTACTCACGGCAATGTGCTGCCACACGCCGGGCTTGAGCACCACGCTGGATTTGAGCGAGGCTTTGCCCGCCGACACCACAACCGCGCCGCTGGCGTCCAGGTCCACGCTCAGCGCGCCATTGGCCACCGAGAGCAGGCCGCCTTTTTCCAGCGCTGCCGGGTTGACCCAGGCACTCAGCGTGAAGCCATCGGTCGCCTTGAGTTGCAAGGCGGGGCCTTGCAGGACGATGCGGCTGCGGCCATCAAAAGTGGCTGCACCTCCAATGGGGCCGTTTTCCAATGGTTTGGCACTGGACTCTTTGGGCACCAAGGCGTTGGCGCTGCTGTCTTTGAAGGCGTCGGGCGCATCAAAGTTCAACACCAGCAAATGCGCGGGGTCGAAGGTGGTTTTGCTGTCTTGGGTGGTGGCAGCACCCGCATTGCCCCAGCGCACCCAGATGGACTCGGTTTTGACATCGGGGTTGATCTTGGGCACCTGCACCCAGGCCAAGGCGATCTCGTTGGTCGCGTCAAATTTTTCGATGCTGTATTTCAGGGCCGTTTTGCCGTCGCCTGCAAAAAAGCGCAGGTCCGAACCGTCGGGCTTGGCCTCCGAGAACGTGAAGTTGCCGCTGTGCAGCCGCACCAGCAAGGGCAGTTGGCTCACCGGCGCATCCAGTTTGTTGCCACTTTGCGTGGTGTCAAACATCAGCTTTTTGCCGTGCTTAAAGTCGTCACCGGCATGGGCGGACGCCATACCAAGGCTGCAAGCCAGCGCCACCACAGCGGCGCTGAGGGCGTGGAAAGTGCGAAATGCGTGGTTCATAGGTCGGTGCTCGTGGGTCGGGTTAATTGGCTGAAATTGGTTTGAAAAAATCAAGGCTTCTTGGTGGATTTGCGTTTTTTCTGGCCGTTGGCGTCGGTTTCGTCGGCGTCCAGGCCATCGTCCTGCCCATCGTCTTTGCCCGGCGCAGCGTTCACGTCGCCATAGCCCAGCACGTCCACCGTCAGCGCCAAGCTTGGCGCAGCAGGGGCGCTAGTTTGTTTGGCCGCCGTCTGGGTTGCGGCACTGGCCGTATCAGCGCTGGGCGCAGCCACGCTGGCCACGCTGGCCACCGCGACCGAGCCGCTCACGCCGCCCGAGGCAGAAATATTGTTGGCATTGAGCACCACGGCCGCTTCAATTTGCACCTTGCCGGTGGAACGCACACCGGCATCACCCGCGTCAAAAATGCCGCGCGGCGCCAAGGCCACCACATTGCTGGGGGCCTGGGTGTCCGAGGTGCGCAGGGTGGCGATGCCGGAGCCGGCGATAGAGCCTGCGAGGTCCAGTGTGGTGTTGCCATTGGCGTCTGTTTTTAACAAGGGCGGAGGCGCGGAGGCAGCGGTTTTCGCCCCCTTGCCAGCGTCAATGTTGCCGTACTGCGATATGAGCGTGATATCCCCGCCTCCCAGAGTGAATACCCGGCCCTGATTCACCACGAAGTCTTTTCCGACAAAGGCACGAATTGCTCCACCGCGCACCGTGAAAATACCATTAGATGCTGGGTTGCCAGAGGCGACCTCCAAACCGGCAACGACCGAACCACCCGGGGCCCACAAGTCAACGGAACCGCCTTGTTCGGTTTTGAATTGGCTGCCAAAGGAAAAAATATTTCCGGGTCCAACCTGCGAACTGTCGAACTGCTTGGCAATAGCTTGGTCGAATTCATTCAACGCTTGTGCTTCGCTTTTTCCATCCTTCACGGAATGGGTATAGGCGGCCGCGATATCGCTAAAGAGGCTTGCGTTGCCTTCCTCGGTCTGCATCGCTGAGCGCTTTATAAATTCGGTGGGCAACACCGTTCCGGCAACTGCCTCAATCGCAGCACCACCGCTGGGCAAATACAGGTTATCCAAATTGCCACGGGTCACCACACCGGCGGAATTGCCCAGGTCCATATTGCGCCCTGCATTGATGACCAAAACCCCGGGGCCGGACAACTTTTGGGTGATATCAATGCCGCCAGTCATGGTGATGTCGCGGCCCGCGACGATGCGTGTTACATCGTTACCCGTAAGGTTTTGAGCCACAAAGCCAAAATCAACAATGTCCTGCCCTGCAATGACCTGAAGAGGCTTAGGGACAATTAACGAACCTTGGATACTGGTCGTCACGGCGGCGGCACTGCCGTTGACGTTACCGTCCAAAACAACCAATCGTACTGGCGTTAAATCTTCCGCATGCAGACCCGTTCTGGTATGGGAACTCGGCAGGGCGAGCCGCTGCTGGATTCCATCTGGATCATCCCAGTTGAGCAAGGGCGAGTTCCAATATCTCTTTCCATTTTTTGCGGGAATTGAGGGTGAAAGCACAGAACTCAGCATCGCCGGGTCGTTGTCAAGCATGACAACCGGCGTGATGTTCTGAAAGCTCAGGTCTTTGCGGGCATAAATATCCAGGCTGCCAAGTGGCGCGGGGGCCATCACAAATGCGCCCTGGATGGCTGCCGATCCACTGAGCGCAGCGATCGAGACGGTCGGAGGCGTCAACGCAAACAAGGGACTTAATCCAGGTGCGTTCAGGCCTAAAGCGGCGGCGGCCATCTCATAGGCCAGACCCGAGTTTGCCCCTATGGCCACGTTGCCCCCCAAGCTTGTCATGTAGAGGCCTGACGTTTGCCCATAAGTCAGAAAGCTGCTGTACTGTGATCCGAGTGTATTGAAGTCGTTGGCCGAGGGATTTTCATAGTTAACAACTGTGGCTCTGTTTTGACCCGAAAGCGTTTTTTGCGCACTTTGAAGCGCAAGTGTCGGGTTATAAATTGTGTCTATCTCCACATTTCCGCCCGCATTGATTTGCGCGACTGCATCGCCTACAGCCAGCACCGGGCGTCCAATCGCCTCCTCAGCGCGAAGCACCAGACTGCCTTTCTGAACATAAAGCTGGCCACCCGCAATGGTTTTTCCAGCGCGAACCATCAAGTCGCCGCCGCCTTGCTGCCTCAACGTGCCACCAGCACTTGGAGTATCCGGCCGGGCTTGGACATATGCGTTGGTAGCCACACTCGCGGCGAGATCCAAGACAGAGCCCTGCTCCGCCGTGACGGTTATGTCGCCCCCGCCCAAGGTCGCAACGCCCGAGCCCAGTAAGTCAGGCCGCGTCCACCAAGCCGTGTTCATGCTCGCGCCGGTCGCGTCTTTAGCAAATACAGTTTCACCCCTGCTGTTAACTTCGGTGCGACCCTGCCTGAACAGCCAGCTATTGACGGTTTGCACTGCAGCCACGCCAAGCACATCTCCGCCCGCACGGAAGGTAATTCCTCCACCGCCAGAGCCAAACACGGCCGAGGTCGGCACTTCGAAGTCCTCTGTAGCGGCGATACGCTTGCCCGCGGTGTAAATGCCTGCGCCAAAGGTTTGGTCCAGGGTGGTGTCGCCGTCCGCATTGCGCAGCACGGTGCTGCCCAGCACCAGGTTTTGTGCAGCGGCCACCTCAATGCGGCCGGTGCCGCTGCGCAGCACAGCCGATGGCACATCCACCACCTCGCCATCCATCACACTGCGGGCGAAACTCAGATTGAAGTTGCCTTTGGCACCA
>CAIWRE010000017.1 GCA_903914985.1 uncultured beta proteobacterium
CCAAGCACGCTCAAGAGTCCATCTTGGCTGCTATTGTTCGAAGGGGATTGGGCTTTTCGAGCGCTTGGGCGGGCTGGTTTATTGGAAAGCCTACCATTGTAACCCAGCGTCTTTTCGGTCTAAGACCTTCCAATGGCGCTGCTGTGCAGGCAAATCGCCGCCGCGGCGGCCACGTTCAAAGACTCTTCCCCACCCGGCTGACCGATGCGCACCTGGAACTGTGCACGGTCCAAAAGGCTTTGCCGCACGCCCTGCCCTTCGTGGCCCAGAACCCACGCGCAGGGAAACGGCAGTCGCGCCTCCTGAATAAATTGCCCCAAGTGCGAGCTTGTTACCACCAAAGGCATTTCCAGCGCATCCAATTCGGCCTCGACACGGCCTTCATGCAATAACAAGCCGAAGTGCGCCCCCATGCCGGCACGCAGCACCTTGGGCGACCACAGAGCGGCAGTTTCCTGAAGCGCCACCACTTGCTTGAAGCCAAAAGCCGCGGCGCTGCGCAAGATCGAACCCACATTTCCCGCGTCTTGCACGCGGTCCAGGATCACGCTCGGGAGTTGCGGATCCAGCGCCGTCACCCCGGGCAGATCAAGCACAAAGCCCATTTTGGCCGGCGATTCCAGGCCGCTGATTTCTGAAAAAAGTGCGTCCGGCACCACCACGTTCTTCGCTGCTGCGTGCTCCCAGGCGGCCCCGGTCTGAGACCAAAAAGACTGGGCAAACACAGCAATCGAGGGTCGCAGACCGCGCTGCAATGACGCACCGCACAAATGGTCGCCCTCCACCCAAAAACGCCCCGTCTTGCGGTACGCAGTATTGCCCTGAGCCAGTTTGCGCAATTCTTTGAGCAGAGGGTTGTCGCGCGAGGCGATCATGTGTGCGGAGCTTGTCATAGCAAATCTGACACCGGTTTGAAGGTCCGGCGGTGTTGGGGGCATGGGCCGTGCAGACGCAATGCTGCCAGGTGGTCGGCCGTACCATAGCCCTTGTGCTGGTCAAAGCCATATTGTGGAAAGTGCTGGTGGTACTCCTGACACCAGCGGTCGCGGCTGACTTTGGCCAAGATGGATGCTGCAGAAATCGCCGGCACTTTGTCATCGCCTTTCACGATGGCTTCGGCACGGATGTCCAAGACCGGCAAGCGGTTGCCGTCCACCAACACCAGTTTGGGCGGCAAGCGCAGACCCATCACCGCCCGACGCATCGCCAGCAATGTGGCCTGCAAAATATTGAGCGCGTCAATTTCTTCAACACTGGCCTGTGCAATCGAGCAGCAAAGAGCTTTGGCACGGATTTCATCGAACAATGCTTCGCGTCGGCGCGGGCTGATTTTTTTGGAGTCTCCAAGGCCCACGATGGGCCTGCGGTCGTCCAGAATCACCGCCGCCGCCATCACCGGGCCAGCTAGCGGACCGCGCCCGGCCTCATCCACGCCAGCGACCAAACCGCCAACGTCCCATGCCAAGCTCGCTTGAAAGGAATGAGACGACTTAGGCATTGAGCACACCTTCAATGGCTTGCGTGGCCAGCGCTGCCGTATCGCGGCGCAAGCTGTCGTGCAGATCCGTAAACCGTAACTCCAGCGCTTGAATTTTTTCCGGGTGATGGTGCTTGGCATCCAACACTTCCAGGGCGGCTTGTGACAGCGCATCGGCGGTTGCCGCATCTTGCAAAAATTCGGGCACCACAAACTCTTCGCACAAGATGTTGGGCAGACCCACCCAGGGTTGCAGGCGCTTTCCCCGCATCAGGCGCCACGACAGCGCAGACATGCGATAGGCGATCACCATGGGGCGCTTGAACAATGCAGCCTCCAGAGTCGCCGTGCCGCTGGCAATCAATGTGACGTCGCACGCAGCCAACACCGCGTGAGATTGGCCAGCGACGATCTGGACAAAGTCAGCCATACCGCTGTGCCGGGCTGCTGCTTCAATGTGGGCTTGCAGGCCCGGTACGGCAGGTACGACAAATTTGACTTTCGGCCTCAGCGCGCGCATGCGCGCAGCCGCCTCAAAAAACCGGCGCGCCAAATGTTGAATTTCAGACTTGCGACTGCCCGGCAGCAGTGCCACCACGTCATCGTCCTGTGACAAGCCCAATAAATTGCGGGCGGCCGCACGGTCCGGCACTCGGGGAATGACCTGCGCCAACGGGTGACCTACGTAAGTCGCGGAAATTCCGTGTCGCGCCAGCAGCGCAGGCTCGAACGGAAAAATACACAGCACATGGTCCGCACTGCGGCGGATGGCGTCAAGGCGGTGCGCCCGCCAGGCCCAGACCGACGGGCAGACAAAGTGCACTGTCTTGACGCCTTGCTTGCGCAAATTTTCTTCCAGCTGCAAATTGAAATCCGGCGCATCCACGCCGATAAAAAGCTGCGGCTTTTCAACCGTGAGACGCTGCAAGAGTTGCTTGCGTATGCCCACGATTTCGCGGTACCGCAGCAGCACGTCCAAGCCGAAACCATGCACAGACAATTTTTCGTGCGGCCACCAGGCCTCAAAGGCATGAGCCGCCATGCGCGGGCCGCCAATACCGACCGCATGCAGGTCCGGCCAACGCTGTCGCATCGCTGCGAGCAGAAGTCCGGCCAGCAAATCACCCGAGGTCTCTCCTGCCACCATCGCCACAAAGGGCGATGCTTTTCCTTGCACAGAACTCGGTGGCGTCAACGCACAATGCCGCGCTGCGGCGAAGTGTGGCGCAAAAATTCCACCATCATCTCCACGTCCGGTGCGGTCTCAGCGTGTGTGGCGGGCAAGGCAGCAATCTGTGCCTGGGCCCGCTCCAGGGTGAGGTCTTCGCGGTACAAGGCCTTGTGCATGGCCTTCACACCGGCAATGCGCGCAGCGGAAAAGCCCCTGCGGCGAAGCCCTTCGAAATTCATAGAGCGTGCCGCCGCCGGTTGGCCTTGGCACATCACAAAAGGAGGTAGATCGGCAAACAGTAAAGAGCACATGGCAGTCATGCTGTGGGCGCCCAGGCGTACAAACTGGTGAACCACCGTAAAGCCACCGAGAATCACCCAATCGCCCACTACCACATGGCCCGCAAGCTGCGAGTTGTTGGCAAAGATGGTGTGATTACCGACCTCGCAGTCGTGGGCCAAATGCACATAGGCCATGATCCAGTTGTCGTCTCCGACGCGGGTAACGCCCTTATCACCGGGCGAGCCGATGTTGAACGTACAAAACTCCCGGATGGTGTTGCGGTCGCCAATCACCAGTTCACAGGGCTCGCCCGCGTACTTCTTGTCCTGCGGGACCGCTCCCAGCGAATTGAACTGAAAAATGCGGTTGTCACGCCCAATGGTGGTGTGGCCTTCAATCACGCAATGCGCACCGATGGTCGTACCTGCGCCCACTTTGACATGCGGACCAATGACCGTGTAGGGACCGACAGCCACTGACGGGTCGAGCTCTGCACCCGCCTCAATGACCGCGGTAGGGTGAATCAGCGGCATATCAGGCCCCAGCTTCGATAGCACGCATTGCGCAGGTCAGCTCGGCTTCAACAGCCGTTTCGCCCGCCACGCTGGCGCGGGTTTTGAACTTGAAAATACCCGCTTTCATGCGCAACAACTCCACTTCCAGAATCAACTGGTCGCCCGGCTCCACCGGGCGCTTGAAGCGCGCGCCGTCTATTCCGGCGAAGTAATACACCGTCTCGTCATTGGGTGAGGTATCCAATGCATCAAACGCCAACAAAGCCGCGGCTTGGGCCAGGGCTTCCAGCATCAGCACGCCGGGCATGACCGGGCGATGCGGAAAATGGCCTTCAAAAAACGGCTCGTTCATGGTGACGTTTTTCAGGGCCTTGATCGTCTTGCCTTTGTCCAGCTCAAGCACGCGATCCACCAGCAAAAACGGATAACGGTGCGGCAGTTGTTTCAAAATTTGATGGATGTTCATCATGATCAGGTACCACTTTCTAATTTTTTGATGCGCTCGCGCAAGGTGTGCAACTGTTTCACAGTGGCGGCGTTGCGCTCCCAGGCGGCGTTGTCGTCCAGCGGGAAAAAGCCAGTGTACTGCCCTGGTTTCTTGATCGATTTACTCACGACCGTTGCCGCAGAAATATGTACATGGTCCGCAATCTGCAGGTGACCGAGTACCACGGCGCCTCCACCGATCGTGCACTGCGCGCCTATCGTGGCGCTCCCCGCAATACCGGCGCAACCGGCAATCGCGGTATTTCGGCCGATGCGAACGTTGTGCCCGACCTGAATCAGGTTGTCCAGCTTGACTCCGTCCTCGATCACCGTGTCCTGCAAGGCCCCACGGTCTATGCAAGTGTTAGCGCCAATCTCCACGTCATCGCCGATCCGAACAGCGCCGAGCTGCTCAATTTTTTCCCAGCGTTCGCCATTGGGCGCAAAGCCAAATCCATCGGCACCGATAACGACGCCGCTGTGCAGCAAGCACCGCACACCGATCACACAATCTTCACCGACCGTCACGCGGGACTTGAGTTCGGTGTCCGCGCCAATTTTCGCACCACGCTCCACCACGCACAATGCGCCAATGCGGGCCGTTGGGTGCACTTTGGCTTCCGGGTCAATGACGGCGGACGGGTGGATGGCAACCGAATTGCGGGGCCGCGCGTCGCGAAGATGCGTCCGCCACAGTTGGGTCAACCTGGCGAAGTACAAATAGGGTTGATCGGTGACGATGCAAGCTCCACGCTGTTGGGCCGCCTCCAGCAGCGCTGGAGACACAATCACACAAGCAGCTTTGGATCCGGCGAGTTGTTGCTGGTACCGGGGATTGCTCACGAAGCTCATGTCGCTTTCCAGCGCAGACTCCAGCGGCGCCAGACCACCAATGATCTGGCCGCCGTCCCCGTGCAACTCGCCCCCTAGGGCAGCAACGATGGCTGCGAGCCTTAGTTCAGACACGCAAAGGCCCGGTCTGCCAGCCTATTTCCCGGCAGCGTTAAGAATTTTGAGAACTTTGTCCGTAATGTCATGGCGGCTGTTGCTGTAAACAACCTCTTGAATCACGAGGTCGTACTTCTCGTCTTCGGCCACTTTCTTCACCGCTTTGTTGGCCTTTTCCAGGACTTGCTGCAGCTCTTCGTTACGCCGACCGTTCAAATCTTCCTGGTATTCGCGCTGTTTTCTCTGGAAGTCGCGGTTCAACTCGGCGCCTTCTTTTTGGCGGCTGGCGCGCTGTGATTCGGTCAAGGTGGGTGCATCACGCTCAAATTTTTCGCTGAACGTTTTCAAGGCCGTCTGCAAATCGGCCAATTCTTTCCCCCGCTTGGAAAATTCTTGCTCCAGCTTGGCCTGCGCCGACTTGGCAATTGCGGACTCCGTGGTGATCCGCTGGGTGTTGACATAGCCGATTTTTGAATCCTGCGCCATCGCACCTTGCGTCACGCCAGACACCAGCAGGACCGCAGTAGCCAGTAAAAGAGATATTTTCATTAGAAAGAAGATCCGATTTGGAATTGCAGGGTTTGCATTTTATCCCCATCAAACTTGCTCAAGGGACGGGCGACAGCGATCCGGAGCGGGCCGACCGGCGAAATCCAGCTGATGCCCACACCGACTGAACTGCGCAAGTCACCCAAAGCGATCATTTCGTCGGGACCATAGATACCGCCGGCGTCAAAAAACCCGTACATCCGAAGGGTCCGATCATTACCCCCGCCGGGCAATGGCGAAAGCAGTTCTGCGTTGAATGTCACTTTTTTTGCACCACCGGTGGCGACGGAGCCCTCAGACCGCTGGTTCCCAGTTGTCAGGCTTCCCTGCTCAAAACCCCGCACGGAACCCAATCCTCCCGAGTAGTAATTTTTGAAGAGGGGATAGGTCTGTCCTGCCGTCGAAGCACCCCAAGATATCTCGCCGTTTAAAGCCAGCGTGACTTTTTTGGTCAAGGGGAAATACTGTTGCAGCTGGGTTGTTGCACGGGCATAAAGCAATTCTCCGGCTACGCTCCATTCACCGTTGGCGCGAACGAGGCGCCCTGAACTTGGAACCAGTCCACTGTCTCGCGTATCCCGAGCCCATCCAACCGTTAAGGGCACCGCTGTCGTCTTGTAGCCAAATTGGTCTGCAAAATCACTGTACGCGGTAGGAAGAAGGGTTCCGGGCACGATGGTGGTGTTATCCGCACCAAGGCCGAAAAAAACCGTATCTGTTTCCGTAAAGGGAACACCAAACCTGACACTGGCACCCATCGTCACCAGTGAATAGCTCGACGTATCTACATAGGGTTTTGAAGTTCTTTGGTAAACGTCAATCGTTCTGGAGACGCCATCATCCGTGAAATAGGGGTTGGTGGTGTTGAAGACCAGTGTACGGTTGAGTTTGCTGGTGTTGACTTCAACGCCCAATGAATTGCCCGATCCAAAGGCGTTGTCCTGCTTGAAGCCAAACTGCAATCCCAAGCCATCTGCACTGGAAACGCCTGCACCGAGGCTCAAACTGCCGGTCGGCTTTTCGGAGACCGTTATCACCAAGTCCACTTGGTCGGGCATACCTGCGACCTCCTGGGTATCAATTGAAACGTCCTTAAAGTACCCCAAGCGGTCAACGCGGTTTCGGGACTGGCGGATCTTGTCGCCGTCGTACCAAGCCGCTTCGAGTTGGCGGAACTCACGCCGTATCACCTCATCCCGGGTGCGGTCGTTGCCCGCCACATTGATACGCCGAACGTAGACGCGGCGCGACGGTTCGGCCTTAAACGTGATCTCCACACGATTGGTCAGTCGATCAACCGAATTGGCAGGCTCTACCTGCGCAAATGCAAAACCGAAATTGGCATAAAAATCGGTAAACGCTTTGACCGTTTGTGCGACTTCATTGGCGTTATACGGCTCGCCTGCCCGCACTGCCACCAAAGACTGAAACTCGGCTTCTTTGTCCAACAAATTGCCAGCCAGCTTGACCTTGGAAACAACAAAGCGTTCACCCTCGGTGATGTTGATGGTGATGCTGATGTCTTGCTTGTTGGGCGAAATCACGACTTGGGTCGAATCCACGGTGAATTCAAGATATCCGCGTGACAGGTAATACGAACGAAGCGTTTCGACATCCGCATTGAGCTTGCTGCGTACATAGCGGTCGGACTTGGTGTACCAGCTCAACCATCCTCCGGTATCCGAGTCAAACAGACCGCGCAACGTACCGTCGTCAAAGGCCTTGTTGCCCACAATCCGTATTTCTTTGATCTTGGCGGTGTCGCCTTCGCTGACCGCAAAACTCAAGTTCACCCGGTTGCGTTCAATCGGCGTAACGGTAGTGACGACTTCGGCCGCGTACATGCTCCGGTTGATGTATTGACGCTTTAGCTCTTGCTCAGCCTTGTCCGCCAACGCTTTGTCAAATGGCCGACCGTCGGCAAGGCCAATGTCCTTGAGCGCTTTGATCAACACATCTTTGTCGAATTCCTTGGTTCCCGTGAATGTCACCTCTGCCACTGTGGGACGCTCCTGCACGACGACGATCAGTACCCGGCCATCAACTTCAATCCGCACGTCGTTGAACAAACCAAGCCCAAAGAGTGCCTTGATCGATGCTGCGGCCTTGTCGTCACTGTAGGTATCGCCGACGCGCACTGGAATGGAGCCAAAAACCGTCCCCGCCTCGACCCGCTGCAAACCTTCCACACGAATATCCTCCACCTTAAACGGTGCAACAGCCCAAGCACTATGGGCCAGTGACAACGCAAAAAAGAGAGCAAGCAGGCGCAAGAAGTGCATAAACGCAAGGGACATAGTGAAAACCTTAATGGCCAGGCGCTTCTTCACTTCGGGTTTTTTGTCCCGAAACGGCGCTTGGCGGAGTACGCCATCATAACGATGGAGTCAGCCCAATTGACGACAAACGGCCCACCAAAGTGTGGGCCAGTTCACGGGCCCTCGCGTCAATCTCCAGCAGATCGCCTAAGGAATTGGGGACGGGTAGTGAAAAGCGCTCCAAACATCCCATGTTGACAGCGTGAATCTGGTCAAAACGAATTCGCCGGTCCAAAAAAGCAGCAACTGCAACTTCGTTGGCCGCGTTTAATACAGCCGGTGTTCCCGGTGGCGCAGCGAGGACGTCCCAGGCCAACTGAAGCCCGGGAAAGCGTGCAGCGTGTCCACGGGACGTGAAGGGTTCAAACGATAAGGCGGCCATAGCGGAAAAGTCCAACGCACTGGCACCGCTGATCCGGCGTGTCGGCCAGGACAATCCATAGGCAATCGGACCGCGCATGTCCGGGGTTCCTAACTGCGCAACGACCGAGTGATCCACAAACTGAACCATGGAATGCACCACGCTCTGCGGGTGAATGATGACCTCGATGGTGGAAGGCGCCACACCGAAAAGGAACTTGGCTTCAATCACCTCCAAGGCCTTATTCATCATGGTCGCAGAGTCCACCGAAATCTTGCGCCCCATCACCCAATTGGGATGCGCGCAGGCTTCCTCGGGGCTGATGGAGGCAAAAGTTGCTGGATCGCGCCCCCGGAATGGCCCGCCCGACGCCGTCAAAATGATCTTATCGATGACTTCCGGCCAGATTTCAGGGTTCTCCGGCAGCGACTGAAAGATCGCTGAGTGCTCGCTATCGATCGGCAAGAGGGTCGCTCCACCTTGACGAACCGCATTCATGAAAAATGCACCGCCCACCACCAAAGCTTCTTTGTTGGCGAGCAATAAACGCTTGCCTGCCAGTGCGGCAGCGATGCAGGACGCCAGTCCTGCGGCCCCCACAATTGCCGCCATAACGGTGGTGACCTTTTCATGTGCCGCAATCAACTCGAGGGCTTCGGGTCCCCAGAGCACCTCCGTCAACAACCCTTGTTCAGCCAACAGGCGCTTGAGCTCCCGCCCATGCCATTCACTGACCATCACCGCAAAACGTGGTCGAAATTCGACACACTGTTCAAGCATTCTGTCCAGTTTGCTATTTGCGCTCAATGCAAATACCTGGTATCGCTCAGGATGTCGCCTGATGACGTCCAAGGTGTTGACGCCGATTGACCCTGTGGAGCCAAGAACACTTACGCGTTGAAGTTCAGATCCCATGGCTACCTTCACTTACATCGTGCACAACAGTAACGCCAGCGGGAGTACCGGCAACAGAGCGTCAATGCGATCGAGCACCCCACCGTGCCCCGGCAAAATAACGCCACTGTCCTTCACGCCCGCTGCCCGCTTGAACAGGGACTCCAGCAGGTCGCCCACCACGCCCATAGCGGTTAGAAAAACGACCGAAATTACCAAAAAAATAGTACCCACGCTAGCCAAGCGGCTGTACAAACTGCCGCCGGGTGTGAAGCCAGCCAAATCCAAAGCACGCCAGGCGAAAGCCATGCAAAGGACCCCCAGAACAGCTCCCGCCACGCCTTCCCAGGTTTTGCCGGGACTGATGCTAGGGGCCAGCTTTTGCCGAAAAAACCGACCGCCCATCGCCCGTCCAGCGAAATAGGCGGCAACATCTGCGACCCACACCAGCAGCAGCAGTGACAGCAGGAAGTCAATGCCCGCTAAGCGGGCCTGTACCAGCGCCAGCCAGGCCGCGCAGAGGAAAATCAAGCCACCGCCCCATCGGAGAGCCAAGGGTTTGGGCAGCCAAGCGGACGCTCCTGCACGCAGCAACCACAGGGCCAAGCCCACCCAGGCGGCACCCACAACAATCCACAGGGAAGACAAGGGACGAGCTGCCAATCCCGTGACCCAAAAGACGCCGCACAGCCCCGCACAAACGACGGCGCTGGCCAGAGACGTGCGATGGGAGAGTCCGTTCAGCCGACCCCACTCCCAGCCGCCAGCACCGATAAACACCGCCGTGAGCACAACAAACCCCAGGGGGTCGGCGGCCAATACCGAGGGTATCAGCAGCAGCAACATGACAATGGCAGTGAGTATTCTTTGCTTGAGCATGGCGGAGCGAAGGCCGCTAGACCGCCATGATGTCCTGTTCTTTGGCGGCGACAAGCCGATCGATTTCAGCGATATAGCGGTCGGTCAATTTCTGGACGTCGGCTTCAGAGCGTTTTTGCTCATCTTCGGAAACCAGCTTTTCTTTTTCCAATTTCTTGACTGCGTCGTTGGCGTCACGGCGCAGACTGCGCACTGTCACTTTGGCGCTCTCGCCTTCACTGCGCACCAGCTTGGTCAGCTCGCGGCGGCGCTCTTCGGTCATGACTGGCATAGGGACACGAATCAGGTCGCCCAGGCTGGAGGGATTCAGACCCAAATCGCTTTCGCGGATGGCCTTTTCAATCTTCGGCCCCATGTTCTTTTCCCAGGGCTGGATGCCCACGGTGCGGGAGTCGATCAAGGACAAATTGGCCACCTGGCTCAGAGGCACCATCGAACCGTAATAGTCGACGTGCACGCTGTCCAGCAGCGCCGGGTTGGCACGTCCGGTGCGCACCTTGCCCAGGTTGTTTTTAAATGCGGCGATGGACTGGTCCATCTTGCCTTCTACGTTGCTTCGGATGTCCTGAATCGACATGGCATTCACTCCCAACAGTCAAACATGCACCAACGTACCTTCGTCTTCACCCATCACCACCCGTTTGAGAGCGCCATGTTTGAAGATGGAAAACACCTTGATCGGCAATTTCTGATCACGGCACAGGGCAAACGCCGCTGCGTCCATGATGCCTAGATTTTGCTGCATCGCGCTGTCAAAAGTCAGCGCGGTGTAGCGCTTGGCGGTCGGCACCTTTTTCGGGTCCGCGTCGTACACGCCGTCCACCTTGGTCGCCTTGAGCACAATTTCTGCCCCAATTTCAGCGCCCCGCAAAGCGGCAGCCGTGTCGGTCGTAAAAAACGGATTGCCGGTTCCCGCGGCAAAAATAACGACTTTGCCCTCTTCCAGGTATTGCAAGGCCTTGGGACGTACATAGGGCTCCACCACTTGCTCGATACCAATGGCGGACATGACACGCGCGGTCAACCCCGCCTTGTTCATGGTGTCGCCCAGCGCAAGCGCGTTCATGACGGTGGCCAGCATGCCCATGTAGTCGGCAGTCGCGCGGTCCATGCCGACCGAGCCGCCTGCCACTCCACGAAAAATATTGCCCCCACCGATGACCACGGCGACCTGGACGCCGAGGCGCGTAATTTCGACGATTTCATCGACCATGCGCACAATCGTGTCGCGGTTGATGCCAAATTGATCATCTCCCATCAAGGCCTCGCCTGACAGCTTCAACAAAATCCGACTGTACGCGGGTTTGGCAGTGGTCATGGCACGTTCCTTCAATGGTTGGTTAGTCCGGTCGCCCCGGGGCACAAAAAAAAGCGCGTCCTGCGACGCGCTCGGCTTAAGAAGCTTTCGCCGCAGCCACTTGGGCCGCCACTTCGGCAGCAAAGTCGTCTACTTTTTTCTCAATGCCTTCGCCCACCACATACAGGGTAAACGCTTTCACGGTCGTTGCTTTTTCTTTGAGCATTTGTTCCACCGTCTGTTTGTCGTTTTTAACAAACGACTGATTGAACAAAGACACCTCTTTGAGGTACTTCTGCACGCCACCTTCGATACGCTTGGCAACGATTTCAGCAGACTGAACAGGCTTGCCGGCGGCCACGGCCACAGCCGCGTCTTCGGCAGCCTTGGCGGCAGCCACAGAGCGCTCACGCGCCACCAGGTCTGCAGGCACTTCAGCGCTGGACAAGGACACGGGCTTCATGGCGGCCACGTGCATGGCTACGTCTTTGGCGGCGACTTCGTCACCAGCAAACTCCACCAACACACCGATGCGGGTGCCGTGCAAGTACGACGCAACTTGAGTGCCAGAGCCGCAGTGTTTGAAGCGGCGGAAAGTCATGTTCTCACCGATCTTGCCGATGAGACCTTTGCGCACATCCTCCAAGGTCGGGCCGAAACCGTCTTGCTCGTAAGCCAGGGCGCTCAGTGCTGCCACGTCGGCGGGGTTGTGCTTTGCCACCAAAGTTGCAGCCGCATTGGCCAGACCCAGGAAGCTGTCGTTCTTGGTGACGAAGTCGGTTTCGCAGTTGACTTCAATCATGGCGCTGTGGCCGTCTGCATTGGCGATGGCAATGACGCCTTCAGCCGTCACACGGGCGGCGGCTTTACCGGCTTTGCTGCCCAGCTTGACGCGCAACAGTTCTTCGGCTTTGACCATGTCGCCATCGGCTTCGGTCAAAGCGCGTTTGCATTCCATCATGGGGGCATCGGTTTTGCCGCGCAACTCGGCGACCATGCTTGCGGTGATTGCAGCCATTTTCAAGTACTCCGTATCAGTTCAATTGATCTATAAAAATTAAAAAAAAGGGGCTAGCAAGCCCCTCTTTTGAGGCGAACGCAGTGCTTACGCAGCTTCGTCGACTTCCACAAATTCGTCTTCGCCCTGGTCCACGACAGCCTTGACCAGGTCATCCACCGCGTTGGCGCGGCCTTCGAGGACCGCGTCAGCAATGCCGCGAGCGTACAAAGTCACCGCCTTGGAGGAATCGTCGTTGCCGGGGATGACATAGTCAATACCTTCGGGCGAGTGGTTGGAGTCCACCACACCGATCAAAGGAATGCCCAGCTTGCGTGCTTCGGCAATGGCGATCTTGTGGTAGCCCACGTCGATCACAAAAATCGCGTCTGGCAGCGTAGCCATGTCCTGGATACCGCCGATGTCTTTTTCGAGCTTGGCCAGTTCGCGGGCGAACATCAGCTGCTCTTTCTTGCTCATGGCGTCCAAACCGGCTTCCTGCTGGATCTTCATGTCTTTGAGACGCTTGATCGACGTCTTGACGGTCTTGAAGTTGGTCAGCATGCCGCCCAACCAGCGCTGGTCCACGTAGGGGACGCCGGCGCGCTGTGCTTCTGCCGCAATCGTTTCACGGGCCTGGCGCTTGGTACCGACCATCAGAATCGTGCCGCGGTTGGCCGACAGTTGGCGCACATGCTTGAGCGCGTCCTGGAACATCGGCAGCGATTTTTCCAGGTTGATGATGTGGATCTTGTTGCGATGGCCGAAAATGAACGGCGCCATCTTGGGGTTCCAGAAGCGCGTTTGATGACCGAAATGGACACCGGCTTCCAGCATTTCACGCATGGTGATGG
>CAIWRE010000018.1 GCA_903914985.1 uncultured beta proteobacterium
CGGGTGGATAGGTAGCGCATCAGGCCAACTCTTCCTTGCGAATGCGCACAATGGTTTGCAACACGGTGGGCAAGGCCTGCATTTGTGCCAGCGCAGCGTCCATGCGCGCCTCGGCGCAGTCGTGGGTCAGGATGATCAGGTCAGTTTGGTTGGCCTCGGTGCCACCCACCTCGTCCGATTCACGCTGCAAGACCGCGTCGATGCTGATGTCCGCGTTAGCCAAAATACCGGTGACCTTGGCCAGCACGCCGGTTTGGTCCGCCACCCGCAGGCGCAGGTAGTAGCTGGTGACCACCTGCGCCATCGGCAGAATGGGCAGGTCACTCATGGCGTTGGGCTGGAATGCCAAATGCGGCACCCGCTGCGCGGCGTCCGCCGTGTGCAGGCGCGTGATGTCCACCAAATCGGCGATCACCGCGCTGGCGGTGGGCTCAGAACCCGCACCTTTGCCGTAGTACAAGGTCGTGCCAACCGCATCGCCCTGCACCATCACGGCATTCATCGCGCCTTCCACATTGGCGATCAGGCGCTTGGTGGGCACCAGGCTGGGGTGGACGCGAAGCTCAATACCCTCCGGGCGGCGCTTGGCAATGCCCAGCAATTTGATGCGGTAGCCCAGCTGCTCGGCATATTTGATGTCCTGGCTCGACAGTTTGGTAATGCCTTCCACATAGGCTTTGTCAAACTGCACAGGAATACCGAACGCAATGGCCGACATGATAGTGGCCTTATGCGCCGCATCCACACCTTGAATGTCGAAGGCGCTATGAACGCCGTGGTAGTGCAGGGCGACGCGGTGGGTACTACGCTGTATTACGGCAAGGGTGCAGGCTCTGAACCCACAGCCAGCGCCGTGATTGCCGACTTGGTGGACATTGCCCGCCTGCATACGGCTGATGCCGCGCACCGCGTGCCGCATCTGGCTTTCCAGCCCGGTGCCATGGGCGACACGCCGATCCTGCCGATGGACGAAGTTGTCACCAGCTATTACTTGCGCTTGCGCGTAGCCGATCAGGCAGGTGTGCTGGCTAAGGTCACCGGCATTCTGGCCGAGTCCGGTATCAGCATCGATGCAGTTTTGCAGCGCGAAGCCGATGAAGTGGGCGGTGCGGACGCAACGCAGACCGACCTCATCATCCTGACGCACGATTGCGTAGAGGCCAAGATGAATACAGCGCTGGCACAGATGCAGGCACTTCCCACGGTGCTGGAACCCATCACCCGCATTCGCAAGGAAGAGTTGGCATGAAATACCTGAGCACGCGCGCTGTCGACGGCTCAGCCGGGCGAAAGCGCTTTTGCGAGATTTTGCTGGAGGGCCTGGCGCCGGACGGCGGGCTGTATTTGCCCGAAGCCTATCCGCTGGTCAGTGACGCAACTTTGGGCCAATGGCGCAAGGTTTATCACGAGCAGGGATACGCCGCACTGGCACTTGAAATTTTGTCGCTCTACATCGACGACATTCCGGCGGATGACCTGCGCGCCTTGTGTGCGAAACCGTATACGGCGGCAGTGTTCGGCACCGGTGAAATAGTTC
>CAIWRE010000019.1 GCA_903914985.1 uncultured beta proteobacterium
CCCTTGGGTGCGGATGCTGTTGTCATGCAGGAAGACTGCATGGAAGTCGCGGTGGCCAATGTGGCCGATACCCGCCCCGCCATCACGATCAACAGCCAAGCACACAGCGGTCAGTGGATTCGCCGTCAAGGCGAGGATGTGACCCTCGGTCATGCCGTGTTGCGCGCCGGTCAGCGTCTGGGCCCAGCCGCGCTGGGCATGGCTGCGAGCGTGGGTTTTGCGGACTTGCTCGTGGCGCGGCGCCCGCGCGTGGCACTGTTTTCGACCGGCGATGAACTGGTCATGCCCGGCCAGGTGCAGCCGCAGGACATGGCGCCTGGCGCGATTTACAACTCCAACCGATTCTTTCTCGCCAGCTTGCTCAAACGCATGGGCTGCGAAGTCACCGACCTGGGCATCGTGCCCGATCAATTGGACGCGACCGTGTCCGCCTTGCGCCAGGCGGCGCAGGCACACGATGTGATCTTGACCAGTGGTGGCGTCTCGGTGGGGGAGGAAGATCACATCAAGCCTGCAGTTCAAACTCTGGGAACGCTGGACCTGTGGCAAATCGCCATCAAGCCCGGCAAGCCCTTTGCCCACGGGCGCATCGGGCAGGCGCATTTTGTCGGCTTGCCCGGCAATCCGGTATCGAGCTTTATGACGTTTTTGCTCCTGGTGCGGCCGTTTTTGTTACGGATGCAAGGTGTGTCGGATGTATCCCTCCCTGCGCAAACCTTGCGCTCCGACTTTGCCTGGCCCCGGGCAGACCGGCGCCAGGAGTTCTTGCGGGTGCGCCGCAATGCTGCGGGCGGTCTGGATTTGTTCCCCAACCAAAGTTCCGGCGTGCTGAGCTCGGCCGTGTGGGGTGATGGGTTTGTGGACAACCCGCCGTCCTGTGTGATTGCCCCGGGCGACGCCGTGCGCTTCGTGGCCTTTAACGAACTATTGGCCTGAGGCTGCAGTCGCCATGAACGTCCAAATCAAGTACTTCGCCTCCATCCGTGAGCGCTTGGGCCGCGCGACTGAGCAGTGGGACGGCACTGCTGCCACATTGGGCGAATTGCGACGGGCCTTGGTGCAGCGCGACGCGCTCGAAGACCACCCCTTGGCGGCAGGCCGTGCGGTGCGCATTGCGCTCAACCAGGTCATGTGTGAGGAAGAAGCCGCGCTCACGCCAGGGTGCGAAGTTGCATTTTTCCCTCCAGTCACCGGCGGTTGATGCAATGAGTCATACGCTGCCCCGGGTTCGGATTCAGCACGGCGCATTCGACGTTTCGCAGGAAATCGCAGCACTGCAGGCCAACGATCCGCGTGTGGGTGCAGTCTGCACGTTTTTGGGCACCGTGCGCGACCGCAATATCCAGGGCGACACGCACGCTGCCACCGTCCAATCGCTGGAGCTGGAGCACTACCCCGGCATGACCGAAAAGTCGATTGAAGCCATGATCGACCAAGCCCATCACCGTTTTGATATCTTTGGTGCGCGGGTGGTGCACCGTATCGGCGTGCTGGCGCCAACCGAGCAGGTGGTTCTCGTTGTGGTGACGTCAGCCCACCGCGGCGAGAGCTTCCAGGCCTGCGAATTTTTGATGGACTACCTCAAAACCCAGGCCCCGTTCTGGAAAAAGGAAAGCACACCGACTGGCGCCCATTGGGTGGACGCGCGCGTGTCTGACGACGCAGCCCTGGCGCGCTGGGGTATTCAGGCCCATAACGCCGCTTGAGTTTGCCCGGACGGGGCATAAATCATTGTATTAATTTTACTTTTATTAACAATTATCAGGAGTGCTTCAATTATCATTGCTGAATATTGGTGCTTTTCCCGGCGCCGATGTGGAAGTTTTTCCTCTCTTAGCGATTTTTATGAAGTGCGCACATTGCCACACCCTCAATCTCGCCAACCATCGTTACTGCGGTGGCTGCGGGCAGTTGTTGTCTCCCTCCTGCACGGGCGGGCCCGCTGACCTGCGCACGCGCGAAAGCCGGCGGGAGGTGACGACGCTTTTTAGCGATTTATCGGGCTTTACCGACTTGGTAACCCGGCTGGACCCGGAAGACCTTCATGGCCTGATTCAAGCCTATTTCGATACTGTGCAGGCGATCGTGATGCGTCTGGGCGGAACCGTTGATCGCTATTTGGGCGATGCGGTGATGGCGATTTTTGGTGCAACTTTGGCGCATGAAGACGATGCGCTGCGTGCGGTACGCGCGAGTCTGGAAATCCAGTCTGCCATGCCCCTGCTGAGCCAACGCTTTGGAATGCCGCTGCAGTGTGTCGTCGGTATCGCGACCGGTAATGTGGTGGTCATGCAGCCACGCGCAGGATCCACGGCCGACGTGTCGATGCTGGGTGAATCGATCAACCTGGCCGCCCGCATTCAAGACCTTGGCTTTCCGGGCGAGGTACTGGTTTCTGAAAGTGTGCAGCGCATTGTGGCGCACCAGGTCTGGGCGCAGGCGCGGGGTCGGCACACCTTCAAGGGCTTTGCTTCACCCATCCAGGTCTGGCGGGTCACCGCTTTGCGCGATACCGTGTTCCACACTCCCGTGGGCTTCGTAGGACGTCAAGCCGAACTTGCAAAGACGCGCGACCTTCAACAGCAGGTGCTGGAGAACGTGGCTGGACTGCTGGTTGTCTCTGCGCCGGCCGGCATGGGCAAGTCGCGCTTTTGCGCGCAGGTGGTCAGCCAGGCCAGAGGCGCAGGCTTTGCAGTCCACCGGGGTGGTTTTTTAGATTTTGGATTGCGTCGCGGCACCGAAGGCATTCATGCGGTCGTGTGCAGTCTTCTCGGCGTGCGTTCCGATTCCTTAAGCAGCGAGCGCCAGCTTTCGGCCCAGAAGGCGGTTGAGCGCGCTTGTGTGCCCGAACACCTTCTTCCGTCACTTTTCGAGCTCGTCTCTGTGGCACAGACTGAAGCAACGCGCAGTGCGTTTGACGCGATGAGTCACAGTGCGCGCGAACTGGCCCTGGACCAGACGGTCGCTCAATTGTTGCAAAGCGCTTCGGCGGTATGCCCCCAATTGTTGGTGCTGGAGGACTTGCACTGGGCTGAAGACGCGGAGTTGCGGCAGTGGGCCCGCATTGGCTCCCATTGCCGGTCTTTACCGGTCTGGCTGCTGGTAACAACCCGAAACGCGGATCCGGATTTCAGTGCCGGGTTTGTCGTGCCCAGCGGGCTGCCTACTCTCTCCTTGGCACTGCAGCCTTTGCGCAGCGGGGACATGCAATTGCTTGCGTCCCACCTGGGCACGTTTGATCCTGGTGTGATCGCAACGTGCATTGAGCGGTGCGAAGGCAACCCTTTGTTTTTTGAGCAGATGCTGCGCCACGTGCAGGACATTGGCGGTGCAAGTTTGCCTCCGTCCATTCGCAGTTTGATGCTCGCGCGTATGGATCACCTGGAACTACCGCACCGGCAGGCCCTGCAAGCCGCCTCCGTGCTGGGCCAACGTTTCGCACTCGACGCGCTGCGGGTGCTGTTGGACGATTCGCAGTATGACTGCGCCACATTGATCAACGCCCATTTGCTGCAAGCAGAAAGCGGTGAATATGTCTTTGAGCACGCATTGATTCACGAAGCGGCCTACAGCACGCTGCTCAACAGGACGGCCCACGAGCTGCATCACCGCGCCGCCGACTGGTACGCCGGAAGCGATCCTTGGTTGCGGGCGCAGCATTTGGACCGGGCGCAAGACCCGGCGGCTGCGCAGGCCTACACGGAGTCGGCCACTGCGGACATTGAGCAGGGTATGTATGACCGGGCGCGGCCCCAAATTGAACGTGCCACGGCCATTGCCAAGGTGTTGGCAGACCAGGTGGAGCTGGCTTTGCTGCAGGGGCGCATGCTGCATGACATCGGTGAAGTGCCCGGTGCGATTCAGGCCTACAACCATGCGCTCACGTTGGCAACGACCGAGGCCCATCAATGCCGGGCCTGGACCGGGCTGGCAGCCTGTCAGCGCCTCTCAGACGACATTGACGGTGCACTTGCAGCACTGGACCACGCCCAGGCCTTGGCCGAACCGCTGGGGCTGGATGCCGATCTCTCGCGCATCCACTATTTGCGTGGCAGTCTGAGGTTTCCGCAGGGCGACATCACAGCCTGCCTGAAAGAGCATGCAACTGCACTGGGCCATGCCACCAAGGCCAAGTTACGCAAAGCCCAGGCCGAGGCACTCAGCGGCATGGGTGATGCCTACTACGCGCGTGGCCTGATGCTGGCGGCTTACCAGCAGTTCCGGCAGTGCCTGGACCTGTGTGAAGCCCAGGGATTCGGGCGCATCGAGGCGTCCAATCGTTTCATGCTGGCCACAGTGCGGATTTACCTCAATGAGACACAGGGCGCACTTGGCGACGCACTGGAATGTGCAGATCTTGCGCAACGGGTCAGCAACCTGCGTGCGGAAATCGTGTCGCGGCTCACGGCGGCCTGGATTCTCATCAGCCTGGGGCGCCTCGAAGATGCCGCTGCGCAAGTAGAGCGCGGCCTGTCCGCCACCCAGGCACTGGGCTCCGGCCGTTTCCGTCCTTTTCTGCTGGAGAGCAGCGCGCGCATCGCGCTGCTCCAAGGCCACACCGACCATGCTTACCAGCTGATTCAACAAGCCTTGGAACTCGCGCGGGGGGCGTCCATGATGCGGTTCATTGGCCCCTGGCTGTTGGGAACGGCTGCATGGTGTTCTGCCGACGATGCGGCCCGCGCTGCCGCACTGGACGAGGGAGAATCTTTGCTGCTGCAGGGCTGTGTGGGCCACAACTACTACCGGTTTTTTACCCACGCGATGGAAGCTTCTTTACAGGCCGGCGATACCGCGCGCTGTGCACACTGGGCCACCGCTCTCGAGAAGTACACCCGCCAGGAGCCCAATCCCTGGGCCGACTTCTATATCGAGTTTGCACGGCTGCGTTGCAGTCCGCCGATGGAATTGTCTACCCGAGTCGCGCAGACACAAGCCCTGCTGCAGGTGGCGAAGGAAGCAGGTTTCGAGCGGGAAATTGGCATTCTGAGCGATCTCCTGCTGGCCTAGCTCTGCCTGTCATTGATGTGAGGCAAAGGCGTCCGTGCCGCTTGTCTTGAAAATTCGCAAAACTCCCCAAGCTTCTATGCAACGGAGAATGGACCTATGCGAATTGACAAATTAACGACCAAATTTCAGGAAGCCCTGTCGGACGCCCAAAGCTCGGCGCTGGGCCAAGACCACGCCTACATCGAGCCCGCCCACGTGGTGGCTGCCATGCTGCGCCAGGAGGACGGGCCTAAAGCCTTGTTGCAGCGCGCCGGTGTGAACGTGCCGGGTCTCCTCGCAGCCGCCGACGCCGCCATGAAAAAGCTGCCGGAGGTGCAGGGCCAGGAGCAGGTGCAAGTGGGGCGCGACATGGTCAGCCTGTTGCAGGCGGCCGAGAAAGAAGCCATCA
>CAIWRE010000020.1 GCA_903914985.1 uncultured beta proteobacterium
GCCTGCGAGCGCTTTGCGCCTAAAGCGATGCTGGTGGGGGCTTCATGCACCGCGGAATTGTTGCAAGACGATCCGGCGGGATTGGTGCAAGCCTTGGATCTAGACATCCCCGTGGTTCCTCTGGAGTTGCCCTCTTACCAGCGCAAAGAAAACTGGGGCGCGAGCGAGACCTTCTACCAACTGTGCCGCCACCTGGTGCACAAGCCAGCTGATGACACCGCCAAGACAGCCAAAGCACGGCCCACTTGCAACATCTTGGGCCCCAGCGCCCTGGGCTTTCGCCACCGCGACGACGTCAAGGAAATCACCCAACTGCTGAATCAACTCGGTGTGGACGTGGCCGTGGTCGCACCCCTGAGTGCCAGCGTGGCCGATGTGCAAAAACTGGCCGAAGCCGATTTCAACGTGGTGCTGTACCCCGAAATTGGCTTGGCCGCGGCCCAGTGGCTGCAGCGCCAGTTTGACCAGCCTTACACCAAGACCGTGCCACTCGGTAGCCACGCCACGCGAGATTTCATCGCTGAAGTCTGCGCCCTGACCGGCCTGCCTGTACCTGGCCAAGACCCCGAACACGCGCATGCCCCTTGGTACGCCAAGTCGGTCGACTCGACCTACCTGACCGGCAAGCGCGTTTACATTTTTGGCGACGCCACGCATGTGGTGGCAGCAGCCCGCATCGCCAGCCAAGAGATGGGTTTTGAGGTGGTGGGCCTGGGCACTTACAGCCGCGAATTTGCCCGCGAAGTGCGCGACTGCGCCAAACGCTACGGCGTCGAAGCCCTGATCACCGACGACTACCTGGAAGTCGAAACCCAGATCAATACCCTGCAGCCCGAGCTGATTTTGGGCACGCAAATGGAGCGCCACATTGCCAAGCGCCAAGGCATTCCCTGCGCGGTGATTTCGGCACCCCGTGCATGTGCAGGACTTCCCGGCCCGCTATGCGCCGCAAATGGGATTTGAAGGCGCCAACGTGTTGTTTGACACCTGGGTGCACCCGCTGATGATGGGCCTGGAAGAACATCTGATCGGCATGTTCCGCGAAGACTTTGAATTCCACGCCGGGGCTGCGCCATCGCATTTGGGCAGCACACGGCCTGCGGCAGAGAACGCGGCTCCAGCGGCTGCAGCTCCTGCCCCAGTCCCAGCGCCCATGGCCGCTGCGCAGGCACCGGTCAGCGCCACTGTGACCACTCCATCACTTTCCACCAACGGCGTACAAACCGTCGCCGCTCCCGCCCAAGCCGCTTCGAACCAGGCCACCTGGAGCCCAGAAGCCGAAAAAGAGCTGGGCAAAATCCCGTTTTTTGTGCGGGGCAGAGCGCGCCGCAACACCGAGCGTTTTGCCCAAGACCAGGGCGTGGCAACCATCACCGTGGAGACACTTTACGATGCCAAAGCCCATTACAGCCGATAAAAATTCCAACGGCAGCAGCCCCCGAATGCGGGTGGTTTTGCTGACCTTGGACACCCACTTGGCCAGTGCGGCAGAGCGTTCTTCATTGCGCATGTCCAAACAACTGCCGGGCTTGGAATTCAAAACGCACTCAGCCAGTGAATACCGCGCCAGCGATGAGGCTTTGGCCAAATGCCATGCGGACATTCAAAAAGCCGATTTGATCATCGTCACCATGCTGTTCATGGAAGACCACTACCTGCCCGTCATCGATGCCCTGAAAGCACGCAAGGATGACTGCGATGCGATGGTCTGCGTCATGTCGGCACCCCCTGTGATGCAATTGACGCGCATGGGAA
>CAIWRE010000021.1 GCA_903914985.1 uncultured beta proteobacterium
CGCGTTGGTGGGGTTGCTAATGCGGCTGTAGACGTGGCCCGCCCGCTCGAGGTTGAACAGTGACGCCGCCTGGTCGCTGGACTCAAAAACGAAGGACGTTGTCAGGTGGATCGGCACCGCCCGCGCGCCAGTGGCGTCGGGGCTGGCGCCTGCGTGAAGTGCCAGGGTGTCGAATCCGGGGTCAGCGTAGCCGGTCATGGGCGAGTTCTCCGTGCATAGAAGTGGTTGGCATGGCCCATTGTGGGCTATATTCAAAGCGCAGATTGTTACCGGCGCAGCGCGCCATCCAGCCGTCGAGAGGAAACACCATGAAAGTCAGCGATATTTTGCGTGTCAAGGGCGGAACGCTGTTTACCGCCCACCCCGACGAGGCTCTTTCCCACGCCGCCCATTTGATGGCCGAGCGCGACATTGGCTCGCTGGTGGTCATGGAGCACGGCGACCTGGTGGGCATGTTGACCTTCCGCGAGGTGATTCAGGCGGTGGTCAAAAACAAGGGCTCGCTGGGCACCATGCTGGTTCGCACTGCCATGGACGATGCACCGCTGACCTGCACCATGGAAACCGAAATGGACGAGGTGCGCCGCATGATGCTGGACCGCCACGCCCGCTACATGCCGGTCATGGACAAGCGCATGTTGATGGGCGTCATCAGCTTCTACGACGTAGCCAAAGCCGTGGTGGACAGCCAGAATTTTGAAAACAAAATGCTCAAGGCCTACATCCGCGACTGGCCCGGCCAGGAAGAGGGCGACAAACCCGCCTGAAGGCCGCGGCGGGCAGCCCTGGCCCTCAGGGATAATGCGCTCATGAGCGGCAATACCTTCGGCACCTTATTCGCAGTCACCAACTTTGGTGAATCCCACGGCCCGGCCATTGGCTGCGTGATCGACGGCTGCCCGCCGGGCATGGACTTGTGCGAGGCTGACATTCAGCACGACCTGGACCGCCGACGCCCCGGCACCAGCCGATTTGTCACCCAGCGCAATGAGCCTGACGCGGTACAAATCCTCAGCGGCGTCTACCAGGGCAAAACCACGGGCACGCCGATTGCGCTGCTGATTCAAAACACCGACCAGCGCAGCAAGGACTACGGCAATATCCTAGAAACCTTCCGGCCGGGTCACGCTGATTACAGCTATTTCCAAAAATACGGCATCCGCGACCCCCGTGGCGGCGGCCGGTCGTCCGCGCGTTTGACCGCGCCCATGGTCGCGGCCGGTGCGGTGGCCAAAAAATGGCTCAAAGAACATTTCGGCACCGAGTTTCGCGGCTGCATGACCCAAGTGGGAGATATGGCCGTGGGCTTTGAAGGCTGGCACCACGTCCCGAACAATCCCTTTTTCGCACCGGTCGCCGATACCCAGGCGCTGGAAGACTACATGGACGCGCTGCGCAAGTCGGGCGACTCCTGTGGCGCACGCATCCGCGTGAGCGCGACCCACATGCCCGTCGGCTTGGGCCAGCCCTTGTTTGACAAGCTCGACGCCGATATTGCTTACGCGATGATGGGCATCAACGCCGTCAAGGGCGTTGAAATCGGTGCCGGATTTGCAAGTGTGGCGCAACGCGGCAGCACCCATGGCGATTCGCTGTCTCCGCAAGGCTTTTTGAGCAACAACGCGGGGGGCGTGTTGGGCGGCATCAGCACCGGTCAAGACCTGGAAGTCAGCATTGCCATCAAGCCCACCAGCTCTATCCTCACGCCGCGTGCGTCGATTGACGTTCAGGGCCAGGCCACCGAGGTGGTGACCAAAGGCCGCCACGACCCCTGCGTGGGCATACGCGCCACGCCGATTGCGGAAGCCATGCTGGCACTGGTCGTGATGGACCACGCCCTGCGCCACCGCGCGCAGTGCGGCGACGTGCAAACTGCGCTTAGCCCCATTGCCGCTTCTGCCCCGGAGACCCCATGAAAACAGCCCTGATTTTGAATGGCCCCAACCTCAATTTGCTGGGCACGCGCGAGCCTGCGGTTTACGGCACGCATACCCTGGCCGACGTGCAAGCACTGTGCGAAACCGCCTGCGCCAGCCATGGATTTGCGCTGGATTTTCGCCAAAGCAACCATGAGGGCGAACTGGTCGAGTGGCTGCACGAAGCAGGGCGGATGCACGCTGCCGGGCAGTTGGCGGGCGTGATCCTCAATGCTGGCGCCTATACGCATACCAGTGTGGCACTGCATGACGCCATCAAAGGCACGGGCGTGCCCTTGATCGAGCTGCACATCAGCAACGTGCATGCGCGCGAACCGTTTCGCCACCACTCCTTTATTTCCCCCGCAGCGAAAGCCGTGATGGCCGGTTTTGGCGTTCAAGGCTATGCCTTGGCGGTCGCCGGTTTGGCTGGCTTGTAAGCACTGAGATTCGCGGATCAAACACTATGACTACCACCCTCAAAATTGATTTCGTGTCTGACATTGCCTGCCCCTGGTGTGCCGTGGGCCTGGGGGCTTTGGAGGGCGCGCTGCAGCGCCTGGCACCCGAGGTGACCGCCGAGCTGCACTTTCAGCCCTTCGAACTCAACCCGAACATGCCCGCAGGCGGCCAGGATATTGGCGAGCATCTGACTGAAAAGTATGGTTCTACTCCGGAGCAGCAAGAGCAAATCCGCGCCATGATCCGCCAGCGCGGTGCCGAGGTGGGCTTTAGCTTTCACCCGGGCGGTCGTGGCCGGGTTTACAACACCTTGGATGCCCACCGCCTGCTGCATTGGGCAGGCCTGGTGGGCGCCGACGGGCCCCAATATGCCTTGAAAAAAGCGCTGCTTGAGGCCTACCAGGGCCGTGCCGAATGCGTGGAGTCGCACGAGGTGCTACTGGCGGCAGCGGCCTCAGCCGGTATGGATGTGGCGCAAGCCAAAGCCATTCTGGAAAGCGACCAATATGCCGACGATGTGCGTGCTGTGGAGCGCTACTACCAGGGCGCTGGCATCCATTCCGTGCCTGCCATCATCATCAATGACCGGCATTTGATTTCGGGCGGTCAGCCCGTCGAAGTGTTCGAGAAAGCGCTGCGACAGATTGCCAGCGGCGCAGCCTAAGTGACCGTTGCGCAGCACGGACAAGGTCTGCGCGCCGTGGTCTTAGGTGCCAGTGGCGCCATCGGCAGTGCGTTTGTGCGTTTGCTGCGCGCCGATGCCCGGTTCGCCGAAGTCATTGCGCTGTCCCGCAATAGCGATCTCGCCCTCACCTTGGAATCGGAGGACACTATTGCCGCCTGCGCGCAATATGCAGGGCAGGGCGGTGCCATTCACTGGGTGATTGATGCCACCGGCGCGCTGGAAATTGACGGCCACGGACCTGAAAAGCGCTTGGGAGCCGTCAGCGCGACCAC
>CAIWRE010000022.1 GCA_903914985.1 uncultured beta proteobacterium
CGGTGCGCGGGTTGCCAATGCAATACAGGTAGCCCACCGGAATATGGATCCAGTGGTAGTCGTCGCGCCGCCCGGCCTCGATCAGCAGCACGCGTTTGGACGCGTCTGCGCTCAGGCGGTTGGCCAACAGGCAGCCGGCAGTGCCGGCGCCAACGATGATGTAGTCAAACGTGGTGTCGCTCATGGTGTTTATTTTCCGACCCAGACGGGTTTTCGCTTTTCCTGGAAGGCTTTTTGACCTTCGCGCGCGTCATCGGTCAGGGTGAACAGCGCAATCTGGCTCTCGGTAAACGCCATGGACTCTTCAAACGCCATGGCCTCCACCTTTTTCATGGTGTACAGGCCCCGTCGCACGGCGGCCGGGGATTTGTCCAGCATGCGCGAGAGCAGCCAGTCCAGCTTGGCGTCCACGTCCTCGTCCACGTAGTTCACCAATCCATAGCCCAAGGCTTGTGCGCTGCTGATGGGCTCGCCGGTGATGCACATTTCCACCAGCGTGCGCCGTGGAATCAGGTGCTGCAGCACGCTGAGCACCTGCGCTGGAAACACACCGACCTTGACTTCGGGCAGACCAAACACGGCGTGGCTGCTGGCCACGGCCAGGTCGCACATGGACAGCAAACCCATGCCACCGGCCATGCAAGCACCGTTGACGCGCGCAATCAAAGGCACATAGCTGGCTTTGGCCACGCGCAGCAGCTGCGCCAGGTGGCCGTGGGGCTCGGAATAGTCGGTGGTAAAGGCCTGGGCGTTTTGCAGGTCCGCACCTGCACAAAAGGCCTTGCTGCCCGTGCCTGTGACCACAATGGCGCGCACGCTGCGGTCCGCCTGCGCTTGAGAAATCGCCTGGGCCATGCCGGCAAGAACGCCATGGCTCATGGCGTTGCGCCGCTCTTCGCGGGTGATGGTCAGCCACAGCACCGGGCCGCGCAGTTCCACGGTCAGGTCGGGGCTGGAGACATACGAGGGTGCGGCATCAGTCATAGCAGGCTTTCATTGAAAAGGCGCAGGCATCAGTGGCCCAGCGCAGGAAAGAGTTTGGTCAGGCCGTCGGACATCACTTCAACCGCCAGCGCGGCCAAAATCAGGCCCATCAAACGGGTCATCACGTTGATACCAGTCTTGCCCAGCACGCGGGCAATCGGTTGCGCCAGCGAAAAGCACAGGGCGGTGGCCAGCGCGACGACGACTCCGTAGCCCACCAGCGTGCCCATTTGGAGAAAGGTCTTGGCCTTGTCGGCGTAAATCACCACAGTGGACATGGTGGCCGGTCCGGTGAGCAGGGGAATGGTCAGCGGCACCACCGCAATGCTGGCGCCCATGGCCGCTTTTTCTGCGCCGTCTTGGAGCTCGTGGGAGGTGGTCTTGGCTTCGGCCGGCTGGGCGTTGAGCATGTTGAGGGCACTGGTGAGCAGCAGCATGCCGCCACCCACCTGGAAGCTCGCCAGCGAAATGCCGAAAAATTCCAAAATCTGCAGCCCCGCCAGGGCACTCACGGCAATCACCACGAAGGCGCTGAACGAGGACACCTGAATCGTGCTGCGCCGCTGCGCTGCCGAAAAATTCTGGGTGTAGTGGATGAAAAACGGCACGATGGCCAGCGGGTTGACGATGGCCAGCAGGGTTACCAGCGGTTTGAGTTCCATGGAGCGTCCAATACGGGCCCAAGGCCCCGGGCCGATCATCGTACCTTAGCGCGTCTGCAGCCGGCAGGCGCTTAAAGAGCGACGTAATGTTTGCGCCAGAAATAGGCCATCAGACCCCCAGCGATCAGAACCATGCAGGCGATGGACCCCAGGAATCCGTACTCCAAGTGCAGCACCGGCATGAACTCAAAATTCATCCCGAAAATACCTGCCATCAGATTCAAGGGCAAAAACACCGCGGTCAAAACGGTCAGCGTGCGCATGATGTCATTGGTGCGGTGGCTTTGGGCGCTGAAGTGCATTTGCACAGCAGTTTCCGCGTTTTGTTCCAGGCGGCGTACGTGCCGCACCACGCGCTCGATGTGCTCCAGCACATCGCGACTGCGGACCTGCAGCAATTCGCGGTCACGCTGGGCAGCGGCCGATTGCGGCTCAGGCCAAGTTTTTAGTGCCTCAATCCAGTCCTGAATGCTGGCGCGCTGATCCTCGCAAACTTCGTCGAGCTGGTGCAGCGCCAGGCGCGCGTCCAGCAGAGACGACCAGTTGTTAAAGCGCGTCTTGGGGTTGAGCAGTTTGGCCTGCCAGTGGTCCAGTTGGCGCGTCAGGTCGCGCCGCAATGCCAGGTAGCCGTCGACCATGTGGTTGACGATACGCAGCATCAAATCTGCGGAGTCGGTGGGTGTGTGAGCGCCCGCGGCATGGGTCTTTGCACTGGTGCTTTGCACCAGTTTTGCCGCATAGCCCTCCAGAACTGCACAGGCGCCAGGATGCACGGTCAGCAGGATCCGATCCATGATCGCAAAACCTATCGGGCTGGTATCGATGTGGCGCAGTACGGGCAGCCCCGTGCGTTTGCCGGGCTGAGCCGCCTCTCCATCGGTCTGCACTGCACCAGATTGCGCAGTAGCCAGCCGTCGAAAAACCAGGACGTCGTATTCGGAGGTGTAGTCGTAATGCGAGGGCAGCTGGGTGTTGAGCAAATCGCTCACATGTAAATCCAGCAATTGCAGTCCGCACAGCGCTTGAAAGCTGGCTTGCAGAGGCTCCAAGTGCGCCTCAAACTCGTTGCGGTCACAGGCGATCCACACAAAGCCCTGGTCTGGCAGGCCCCGTGCATGGAGGTCCTGCAGCGAACTACTCTCAAGCAGCGCGTCGCCCTGGATAGAAAAAATGCGCACGGGACGGACTCCTTGCAAACCGGAAATGGTCAGCGCCTGGGTGGATCAGGCTTGGAGGGCGCGCGCAGCGTCCAGGGCGAAATAGGTCAAAACCCCATCTGCTCCAGCCCGTTTGAAGGCCAGCAGGCTCTCCAGCATGACCGCGTCGTGGTCCAGCCAGCCGTTGGCGGCCGCGGCCTTCAGCATGGCGTATTCGCCCGACACCTGGTAGGCGAACGTAGGAACCTTGAACTCGTCTTTGACGCGGCGCACCACATCAAGGTAAGGCATGCCGGGCTTGACCATCACCATGTCAGCGCCTTCGGCGATGTCCATGGCGACTTCGCGCAGGGCCTCGTCGGTATTGGCAGGGTCCATTTGGTAGACCTTTTTATTGCCTTTGCCCAAGTTACCGGCCGAACCTACGGCGTCGCGGAACGGGCCGTAAAACGCACTGGCGTACTTGGCGCTGTAGGCCATGATGCGCGTGTGCACCAAGTTTTCCGCCTCCAAGGCCTGGCGAATGGCGCCAATGCGCCCGTCCATCATGTCGCTGGGCGCAACGATGTCCACCCCGGCGCGGGCCTGGGTGAGCGCTTGCTGCACCAGCATGGCGGTGGTCTCGTCGTTCAGGATGTAGCCCTCGCTGCCCGCCCGGGTGTCCGGCAAGCCGTCCTGACCGTGTGTTGTGAAGGGGTCCAGCGCCACATCGGTCATGACTCCGAGCCCGGGGAACTCCTGTTTCAAGGCCCGCACGATGCGCGGAATCAGCCCATCGGGGTTGAGTGCCTCGGCCCCGTCGTAGGTTTTGAGCGAGGGGTCGATGACCGGAAACAGGGCCATGACCGGAATTTCCAAGCGCGCGCATTCCTCGGCCACTGGAAGCAGCAGGTCCAGGCTTAAGCGTTCCACGCCTGGCATGGAATGGATCGGTACCCGCTGGCCAGTCCCCTCCACGACAAATACGGGGTAGATCAGGTCGTGGGCCGTAAGCAGGTTTTCCCGCACCAGGTTGCGGGTGAAATTGTCGCGGCGCAGGCGGCGTGGGCGTCCAAGAGGGAAGGGGGCTGGGGTGATCATGGGAAAAATTGTGCCTGATTTCGCTTACAAAGGTTTGGTCGGGCCGCAATCGTCGGTGTACATAGGCTTTTCGGCACGGTGATGCATCGCATTTATTAAACGAATTTCATAAATTTAGTCGAATATAAAATTTATCCTCTTCATTTGTGAAAATTCTGATATTCTCGTTTTCGGGCGCGGTGCGCCCCCCGCTTTTCCTCCCTGAGCGGGGCCTCGATGTGTGAAAGCAAAAAGGCTTCATACCCCGGCCCGCGTGCTGGGGTTTTTTTTGCCTGCACGCCGGGCGAAGGGGCCTTGAAGGGCCGTGTAGGACTACACTTTGCCCATGCTTTGGGTCAAATCCTTCCACATCATTTTTGTCGCAAGCTGGTTTGCGGGTTTGTTTTACCTGCCCCGGATTTTTGTGAATTTGGCCATGGTGGAGCCGCATTCGGAGGCTGAACGTGCCCGGCTTTTGTTGATGGCGCGCAAGCTGTTGCGTTTCACTACCTTGCTGGCTGTACCCGCTTTGGCGCTCGGATTGGCGCTCTGGCTTTGGTACGGCGTTGGGCTGGGACCGGGCAATGGCTGGATGCATGCCAAGCTGGGTGTAGTGTTGCTTGTGGTGGGTTACCACCATGTGTGCGCTCGCATTCTGCGCAAATTCGAGTCCGACGCCATGCACCGCAGCCACGTGTGGTTTCGCTGGTTCAATGAGGCGCCGGTGCTGATGCTGGTGGCCGCCGTGCTGCTGGTGGTGGTCAAACCGTTTTAGGCGGCGTCCGGACATGCGCAAGTCTGCTGCGTGGCCCGTGACGTGGATGTATGTCTCCTTGGTGGTGTACGCCAGTCTGTATCCCTTCTCTCAATGGCGCGATCAGGACATTGCACCTTGGGCCTATCTTTTCGCCCCCTTTCCTCGCTATTGGTCTGTCTTTGATGTGGCCATCAATGTGGCCGGATACTTGCCCCTGGGGGCGCTGCTGGTGCTGCTGACTTTGCGCACCAGCCAGCGTGCCGCACCGGTAGTGCGCGCCGTGCTGCTGGCGAGCCTTCTGTCGCTGGTCATGGAAAGTTTGCAGAGCTATTTGCCCCAGCGGGTGGCGTCCCGTGAGGATTGGCTGCTCAATTCGATAGGCGCATTGCTTGGGGCGGGCTTGGCGCAGGCCATGGTGCGATGGGGCTGGTTGGCGTGGTGGGACGATTGGCGCCGGCGCTGGCTGGCGCCGCAGTCCCGGGGCGTGCTGGCGCTGCTACTGGCCTGGCCGGCCGCCTTGTTGTTTCCTGCCGCTGTGCCGTTTGGTGTGGGTCAGGTGTGGAATCGCCTGACAGGGTACCTTGAGGGCTTGCTGCCGTGGGAGGTGCATGCTTCCACCACAGCAACAGTGGCAGCGTTCTTAAGCCCCAGCTCGGAAATTTTGTGTGTGGCGTTGGGCCTCTTGGTGCCCTGTTTGCTCGGGTATTGTGTGGTGCACGCGCCGCGCCATCGATTCGCATTGGTGCTTGTGATGCTGGCAGTGGGCAGTACAGCAACCGGTCTGTCAGCGGCGCTGAGTTGGGGCCCCGAACATACCTGGGCATGGTTGAACCCCAGCGCGTTCACGGGAGTGGCTTTGGGCGTGGTGTCAGCGCTGGCGCTGGTGCGCATTGCCGCCCCGGTGAGTGCCTCCTTGGCCTTGCTGGCGCTGGGGCTGAGTGTGGGTCTGTTGAACCAGGCGCCCGACAGCCCCTACTTTGCCCAAACACTGCTTGCTTGGGAACAAGGGCGTTTCATACGCTTTAACGGTTTTGCCCAATGGCTGGGCTGGGCATGGCCCTATGCCGCCATGGGTGTGGCACTGACGCACATCACGGGGCGCAAGCGCGGCAATTAAAATTGGCCGATGACCTCTGCTTTGCCTTCCGATCCCAGCGACAAACCCTACTTCGCGCGGCATATCTTTTTTTGCCTGAATGAGCGCAAAAACGGCGAAGAGTGTTGCGCACAGCACCATGCCCAGGAGGGGTTTGACCATTGCAAGCAGCGCATTCGTGATGCCAAGTTGTCCGGTCCCGGCCAGGTGCGGGTCAACAAAGCCGGCTGCCTGGACCGCTGCTCCGGCGGGCCGGTGGCAGTGGTCTACCCGGAAGGTGTTTGGTATACCTACGTGGACGCCAACGACATTGACGACATCGTCAACGAGCACCTGATCGGTGGCAAGGTCGTGCAGCGCCTCGTGCTGCCGCCCCATGTCGGGCGCTAAGCCCTTATGAATTCACATACCTCCAAAACCACCATCCAGGGCCCGGCAGGAACTCTGGAGTTGATGGTTGATGCACCGCAGCTGGAGCCTGGACAGTTGTCTCGCGGTACTGCGGTGATCGCCCACCCCCACCCCTTGTTTGGCGGCACCATGGAAAACAAGGTGGTCCAGACCCTGGCGCGCGCCTTTGTGCAAAGCGGTTGGCAGGCCGTACGGTTCAACTTTCGGGGCGTGGGCGCCAGCCAGGGTACTTATGACGAGGGCAGGGGCGAGTTGCAAGACTTGCTCGCGGTGGCAGCGCAACGGGCGACCGGCGACTTGGCGCTGGCCGGCTTTTCGTTTGGTGCATTCGTTACCAGCCAGGCGGCGGCGCAGCTTGCAACGCAACGCCCCTTGTCGAGCCTGGTGCTGATCGGCACGGCCGCCAGCCGGTTTGCGGTGGCAGCCATTCCAGAGGACTTGCACCCGCGCACGCTGGTCGTCCATGGTGAGCAGGATGACACCGTGCCCCTCAGCGATGTCATGAACTGGGCCCGCCCGCAAAAACTGCCGGTCACGGTGATTCCCGGGGTGGAACACTTCTTTCATGGACAATTGCCGCTTTTGCGCAGTCTGGTGGCGCGGCACTTAGCCGCCACGTAAGCCATTCGCGCACGGGCGGGGCGCTTGTGCCCCGTCACATTCCACCCGCACCTTTGCACACTTCATGACATCCCTTTCCATGGTTCAGCGCGTTCTCCGATCCTTCCTGGCCCTGGCCCTGTCCGCCTTCTGTTTGGCGGCAATCGCCCAGACGCCCCAACCCCCGGAGATTGCGGCGCGCTCCTACCTGCTGGTCGATGTGACGGCGCACCAAATCCTGGCTTCTAAGGACATCGATTCGCCCATGGAGCCCGCGTCGCTCACCAAGCTGATGTCCGCCTATTTGGTGTTCGACGCGCTGAAATCCAAAAAAATCAGCCTGACCCAGACCTTTGGCGTGAGCGAACGCGCTTGGAAGATGCCCGGCTCGCGCATGTTTATCGACCCCAAGATGCAGGTGCCGGTGGAGGACTTGATCAAGGGCATGGTGGTGCAGTCCGGCAACGACGCCACCATGGCACTGGCCGAAGGTGTGGGCGGTGATGTCGGGCATTTTGTGCAAATGATGAACAACCAGGCGCAGTTGCTGGGCATGAAGTCCACCAGCTACAAAAACCCTGAGGGCTTGACTGAGGCCGGCCACAGCACCACGGCGCGCGACCTGGCCACATTGGCCACGCGCCTGCTGGCTGACTTTCCAGAATACACCGGCTACTACGCCATCAAAAAGTACCGATACCCTGGAACGCCCGCCGCCAACGACAACAACCGCAACCTCTTGCTGCTGCGTGACCCGACGGTGGATGGCCTCAAAACCGGCTACACCGAAGCGGCCGGTTACTGCATGGTGGCCACCGCCAAGCGGGATTACCCCGGCCTGGCGACTGCGGGCAGCACCGGTGGGCGGCGCCTGTTGTCCATCGTGCTGGGCACAGCCAATGAATATGCACGCGCCAGCGAATCGCAAAAGCTGCTGAACTGGGGCTACACCGCCTATGAGCCCGTCAAACTTTTTGATGCCGGCCAAGCCGTGCTCAGCGCCAAAGTCTGGAAAGGCGACGCAAGCGAGGTCAAAGTGGGGCGCACGGACGCGGTGGTGGTGGCGCTGCCCGCTGGTGCCGGCGCCAAGTTGACGACCGAAATTGTCCGAAAGGAGCCCTTGCTGGCCCCGGTGGCCAAAGGTCAAACGGTGGCTACGATGCGGGTCATGGTGGCTGGCGCTGTGGTGGCCGAAATGCCCTTGCAAGCCCTGGATGCCGTGGGTCAAGCAGGTATTTTCGGGCGCGCCTGGGACGCATTGAGGCTCTGGATTCGCTAAATTCCCCACTCAGCCCTTCAAAAACTGGCCCCGGGCCGGTTGATCTGGTATATTAGAAGGCTTTTCGGAAATTCCGAAGGGATTCACGTTTTCGAAGTTTTTTGAATTTTGTTACCAAACGTTTAGGGACGTTTTTCTTTAGGAGGCTTTAGTGCCAACCATCAACCAGCTAGTGCGTCAGGGGCGCGAGGTCGAAACGATCAAATCCAAGAGTCCTGCGATGCAGAACTCTCCCCAGCGTCGTGGCGTGTGCACCCGTGTGTACACCACCACACCTAAAAAACCCAACTCCGCTCTGCGTAAAGTTGCCAAAGTGCGCTTGACCAACGGTTTTGAAGTGATTTCTTACATCGGCGGCGAAGGCCACAACCTGCAGGAACACAGCGTGGTGCTGGTTCGCGGCGGTCGTGTCAAGGACTTGCCCGGTGTGCGTTACCACATCGTGCGCGGTTCGCTCGATTTGCAAGGCGTGAAAGACCGCAAGCAGTCGCGCTCCAAGTACGGTGC
>CAIWRE010000023.1 GCA_903914985.1 uncultured beta proteobacterium
ATGCCGCCGCTGGACTTTTTGATGATCTCTTCGAGCGTCATGGACTCGAACTCGGTGCCCTTTTGCAGGTTGTTGAGGTTGACCACGTAGGCGTTGTGGTGCTTGCCGTGGTGAAACTCCAGCGTTTCCTGGGAATAAGCGGGCGCCAATGCGTCAATGGCGTAGGGAAGTGCGGGCAGAGTGTGTTCCATGGAGTCCTCAAAAGTAGGTTGGAGTGAAAAAAGCGGATTGTAGAAACTAATTGATAACCACAGACTCGACGCGGAGCGCCGCCCGGCCGTCGGCCAGCGTGGCCTCAATGGCTTGCCCGGCCTGCAATTGCCCGGCCTGCGTCAGCGCCCGCCCCTCGGCGTCGGTGAGCCAGGCGTAGCCGCGCCCCAGCACCAGGCGGGGGTCTAGCAGGCCCAGGCGCAATTCCAACGACGCCAGACGGTGGGTTTGTGCCTGCACCGCCCGCTGCGCAGACACCTGCAAGGCCGCTTGCGCCTGGTCTAAAGCGACCGCGCGGGCCTGCAGGCGCTGCGGCACTGCGTGGGTGAGCCGCTGCGCGGCCGATGCCAAAGCCAGTTGCCTGCGCGCCACGGCGCCCGACGGGCGGCCCAGCCTGGAACTCACCAGATCCAGCGCCTGCGCGCGGCGGTCTAGCAGACGGTAGGCGGCCGTTTGCAAGCGCTCTTGCAGGTATTGCGCGGCGTCGAGGGCATCCTGGCGCGCGGGAGCGCACAGCTCGGCCGCGGCCGTGGGAGTCGGTGCGCGCAGGTCGGCCACAAAGTCTGCAATCGTGAAATCGGTTTCGTGGCCAATGCCGGCGATCACCGGTACCGGGCTGTCAAACACGGTGCGGGCCACGGCCTCGTCGTTGAAGGACCACAGGTCTTCCATCGCGCCGCCTCCGCGCACCAAGAGGATCACGTCGATGTGCACCGGGGCTTCTGCAGATTCCTCAGCAACAGCCAGTGCATAGAGCTGCTGCAAGGCCTGGCAAATCTCGGCCGCAGCACCCTGCCCTTGCACGCTGGCCGGGGCCAGCACCACCGGAATGTGCGGTACGCGGCGCTGCAAGGCAGTGACCACATCGTGCAGGGCAGCCGCGCCTAAAGAGGTCACCACACCGATGCCGCGCACCTGGCGCGGCAAAGGGCGCTTATGGGCGGCGTCAAACAGCCCTAAGGCTTCGAGCTTGGCCTTGAGCTGCAAAAACTGCTCAAACAAAGTGCCCTCGCCCGCGCGGGTCATGCTTTCGACTACGAGTTGCAACTCGCCGCGCGGCTCGTAGACCCCCAGCTTGCCGGAGACTTCCACCCGCTGGCCGTCGCGGGGCGCGAAATCCAAACCACCGGCAGCGCGCTTGAACATGGCGCACTTGATTTGGCCGCTGTCGTCCTTGAGCGAAAAATAGCAATGACCGCTGGCTGCCCGCACAAAGCCGCTGATCTCACCGCTGACGCGCACCGGGTTGAAGCGCGCGTCCAGGGCGTCGGCAATGGCGTGGCACAGCGCGCCCACACTCCACACGCGCGGCGGCGTGCGGGTCAGAGTGGTTAGGCTGGAAGGCTCAGCGGGCATAGGCGGGACGCGGAAAATTCAGGTCAAAAAAAGCACGAAAGGCACGTGTGAAGCGCGGGCGGGATGTGCGAACAATCCCGGATAATGTCGGGCAACACATTACCCAAGGGAGCCACGTTTTGTTTTCCATCATACAAGCTGCTGGTTGGCCAATTTGGCCTCTGTTGGCCAGTTCCGTGCTGGCGCTGGCCATTGTGATTGAGCGCTTTATCAGCTTGGGCGAACCCAAGATCGCGCCCCCCGGCCTGGACCAGGCGGTGATGGCCGCTACGGCCCAGCGTATTCCCGCCTCAGCCAGCGTGGCAGAACTTCAAAGCAACTCCCTGATGGGTGAGGTGCTTGGCAGCGCGCTCAAGGCGATCAACGACCAACCGTCCATCAAAGAAGAAGATCTGCGTGCCATGGTGCAAAGTGTGGGGCGCACCGCCGCACAGCGCCTGGAAACGAATTTGAGCGCGCTGGCCACCATCG
>CAIWRE010000024.1 GCA_903914985.1 uncultured beta proteobacterium
GCTCACCGAAGCAGTGCGTTGCCTCAAAGCGGGCATCGAGCCCGACTTGCTCAGCCCGCTCAACGTCAACACCGAAATCAACCTGCACGCCCCGGCTCTGCTGCCCGACGACTACTGCGGCGATGTGCATTTGCGCCTGTCCTTCTACAAGAAGTTTGCGACGGCCAAGAACGCCGAGCAAATCGACACCTTGCTGGAAGAAATTGTGGACCGTTTCGGCAAGCTGCCACCGCAAGCACAAACCCCGGTGGATGTGCACCGCTTGCGTGTCATCGCCAAGCCCTACGGCGTGGTGAAAGTGGATGCAGCGCCTGGCGTGATCAGCATCACCTTCAAGAAAAATGCGCCGATTGACCCGATGAAAATCATCGGCCTGATCCAGAAAAACAAACACATCAAGCTCGTGGGCAACGAAAAGCTGCGTATCGAACGTGAACTCCCCGAAGTCAAAGACCGCACGCAGATGGTGCGCGACATCCTGCGCAGCCTGGGGCAGCCGGTGGCGGAAACGTCAACCGCCTGAGCCACCCATTTTTGTCCCGCCCGACCGTCCTCCCTCGCTAAAGGAAGCCCTCATGTCCACTACGCCTGCCGGCCTCGTCCTCCAAGGCTTCACTCCGCCCTTGCGCCTGCGCGACTTCAAACTCATCGCGTTTGATATGGACTCCACGCTCATCAACATCGAATGCGTGGACGAGATTGCCGATGCCGCCGGGCGCAAGGCCGAGGTAGCGGCCATCACCGAAGCCGCCATGCGCGGCGAGATTGCCGATTACAAAGATAGCCTGCGCCAGCGGGTGCAACTGCTTGCAGGTGTGACGGTAGGCCACATGCAGCAGGTGCTGGACCAGCGGTTGCAGCTCAACCCCGGTGCCGCCACGCTGGTACAGGCCTGCCAGGACGCGGGTTTGAAAACGCTGCTGGTGAGTGGCGGGTTCACGTTTTTTACCGACGCGGTGCGCGACCGCTTGCGCATCGACTGGACACGCTCCAACGTGCTGGAGGTGGTGAACGGTGTGCTGACTGGGCGGATGGTGGACCAGGACTGGGGCGACATTTGCGACGGTGCTGAGAAACGCACCATGCTGCTGCACACCTGTGCCCAGATGGGCATTGACCCGGCGCAGGCCATTGGCATGGGCGACGGCGCTAATGATTTGCCGATGATGGGTGCAGCGGGCCTGTCGGTGGCCTACCACGCCAAACCGGCGGTGCGCGCGCAGGCCATGGTGGCGATCAACGAAGGCGGCTTGGACCGCTTGCTGGAAGTGCTGGTCTAGGTTCTGACCTCAAGCAGGGTCTAAGCCGCCAACACCTCGGAGCGGCCCGCCTCTACCGCAAAGCTCGCGAGGGTTTGCACCCCGCTGTCTGGCCGTGCGACGTCGTCCAGTGCCCGCAGCCGGACCTGCAAGCTACCGGGCGTGAAGTCAGCCAATCCATAGCCCCGGTACTGCGCATTGGCGAAGACAAAGTGCGGGTTCTCTTGCAAGAGCGCTGCACTCGAATCGGCCTTTCCCGAACGCGAGGTGATGCTGGTGCCGCAAAACTCCACGCCAACCTTGGCGCTGCCGAGCCGGGCGTAGTCGGCTAGCACATGGCCCACCCAGTTTTCATGCACGTCGCCGCCGAGCACCACCGGATTGGCCACGCCGGGCTGTTGCAGTGCGCGGGTCAATCGTCCGCGGGCTGCGTGGTAGCCATCCCAGCCGTCGTTCCACAACTTTTGCGCGGGGCCGATGGCAAAGTCGCGCGGTCCCAGCAAAGACTGCTGGCCCAGCACGTTCCACTTGGCACCGGCGGCACCGGCTGAGGCCAGAGCGGAGGCGAGCCATTGTTCCTGGGGCGCGCCCAGCAGGGTGCGGCCAGCCTCGTTCCAGGCGGCACAGGACTCGGGCCGCACGATGGACGAGCCGGTCTTGCCTTCCGGGTTGCACACTTGCGGGTCTTTGTACTGGCGTGCGTCCAGCAAATACAAGTGCGCCAGCGTGCCAAAGTTGAGCTGGCCGTAGAGCCGCATTTCCGCGCCCTGCGCCAAGCCGGCTAAGGCCTGCGTCAGGACACCGGCGCGCAAGGGCATGTTCTCGTAATAGGCCTGGTAGGCCGCGGCCCGGCGCGCGGCAAAGTCGGGCGCACCGACCTGCCCGTCGCCCGCTTGCAGACCGGCATAGTCGTTTTGCACCTCGTGGTCGTCCCAGGTCATGATCCACGGACAGGCCGCGTGCATGGCTTGCAGGTCGGGGTCACTTTTGTAGAGCGCGTAGCGGGCCCGGTAGTCGTCCAGCGTCAGCACCCAGCCACCGCCAGGCTTGCGCAGTTTGCTGCCGGTGCCGGGGTATTCGTAGATGTAGTCGCCCAAGAAAAGCACGAAGTCCGGCTGGTCTGCACGCATATGACGCCACGCGCTGAAATAGCCGTCCTCCCACTTTTGGCACGAGGCATAGGCCAGGCGCAGCTGCGCGGTATTGCTGCCCGAGCGTGGCAGCGTACGGGTTTGGCCCGTGGGGCTGACCGCGTCTCCCAGCACAAAACGGTAGTGGTAGCCGCGCGCGGGCTCC
>CAIWRE010000025.1 GCA_903914985.1 uncultured beta proteobacterium
CAGGCCTTTTTCAAACAGTCGCGCCAACTCACGCTGGCGCTGCCATTGCCGGTCGTGCAGCACAGCGCCACCGGCCGTGATTTCCGAAAACAATTGGGTATACCGTCTCACGCCTTTGTCTCTTTGTATATGTTGGACCTGCATTCCACCTTGCAGAGAAAAAACCCGCAGGCCGTGTTGCGGGTGTTTCTGCAAATGGCGCAAAACTGTCCTGACGCCTATTTAGTTCTCAAGGTCAGCCGGTGGCAAAACATGGGCGCGAATGCTTTGAAATGGATACCGCAGCACCCGCGTATCAAGCTCGTCAAAGAAACCCTGCAACCCGGTGAACTGACCGATCTGTACCTGAGCGCCAATTGCTATTTGTCGCTGCACCGCAGCGAAGGTTTTGGCCGCACCTTGGTAGAGGCATTGCAAAACGGGCTGCATCTGGTCTGCACCGATTTTTCGGGCCCACAAGATTTCGTCACCGACGACAACACCCTGCTGGTCCAATGGAAGCGCACCGAGGTTGACGCCAACGCCTACCCCAACCTCACCGTCAACAGCTGGTGGGCCGAGCCCGATGAAGCCCATGCTTTGCAGCGTCTTTATCAGGCCAGAGAAAAATCCGTCTTTGGCCGCAACCCCGCTGCAGCGGCACTGAGTCAGCAATTTTCGTACGAAGGTCTGGCCAACAAATACCGGCCCATCCTCCGGGCCTATTTGACCTGAGCCTGCCGCCGCCTGCGGCTGGCGGGCCTGCGGCGCGCATCCACGCTTCATTCTTCGAGCTTGAGTTCCAGCACCCGGAAAGACAATTTGCGCTTGTCCTGCGACTCGGCGTCATGTTTGGCCGGTACAAAGGTCTGGGCGGTGTCGACCGACCACATCATCATGCCCGGCAGCTCGGTGGGCGGCACTTCAAAGCGCAGCACAAACTCTTCGGGCGCTTCAATGTCCAGGATTTGCTCGTCGCCGTCAGGGGTCAGCACGCGCAAACGCATTTTTCCGGGCACCGGCCAGGCGGCCGCGCAACGCAGCGTCACCGCCACAGCGGGCTTGTCGGTCCAGCGGTATTTCACCGCCACATGCTTGCTCACCCATCCATCGGGCTGCACGCTGGCCATTACCCCCGGCTTGGCCAGAATCAGGCGGTAGTCGGTGCGGATTTGCGCAGCCATTTCCTTGAGGTCTTTGGCAGAAAAAAAGCCTTTCACCTCCAGGATAAAGCTCTCCACTTGTTTGATCAGCGGCGCCGTGTCCGGCCCAAACGGGTAGGCGGCACACAGCTCGTCCAAGTGCGTCCAAAACCAATGCGGGGGCACCATGTTCAGGTGTTCGGACAGCACTTTCATGCCCTCTACGGCCACCTGGTGGCGCTGGCGCTGGGTCAGGCAGCCCGCATGCAGCCGCGAAGACGCCTGGATGCTGCGCACCATGGCAATCTGGTGTGGAAAGCGTTTGAAAAACCGCAACCACAACTCATAGTCAAACGCCAGATGGAGGCTCTCATCCAATGGCCCTACCAAAGCCAAAGCGCCACGACGCATGAACACCGTGGGTTGGCAAATAAAGCTTCCATCGGCAAACGCGTCCAGCGGCGTGGCGGGTGGACGTGTGGGGTAGGTATTGAGCACATTGCCCGCGGCGTCAATGTGGTTGGCCAGTCCGTAAACCATCTGGCAATGGGCCTGCTTGGTAAATTGGTCGACCGCTTTGCCAATGGCGCCTTCGGCATACACGTCGTCTGAATTCAGCCAGCCAATAATGTCTCCATCGGCCAGTGCAATCGCGGTGTTGATGGCCTGGGCCGGCCCGGTGTCCTGCTGGCTGACCCAGCGCAAGCGCCCGCCGAACTCCTGCTGCAATTGCACCAGGAGCTCAATCGTGCCGTCCGTGGACTGGCCATCGGCCACCACCAGTTCCACATTCTCATATGACTGCGCCAGCACGCTGCGCACCGCCATCTCCAAGAAAGGGGCCTGGTTCAAGCTCGGCATCACCACGGACACCAAGGGCAGGGGCATTTGTAGTTTGTTCGAAGCCATAGTTAC
>CAIWRE010000026.1 GCA_903914985.1 uncultured beta proteobacterium
ATGGCCGTATTGCCCGAGACCGCGCAGGTCGAATCCTGGGGCGGCCATGCGCTGGCGTTGCCCTTTGTATCGGGTTACTCCACCACCGCCCTGGTCAAGAAAATCCGGGCACAGAACCCCGGCTAGGTTCAGCGCAGCGCAAAACTGTCCGCGCGCACATGGTCCCAGTGGCGGCGGTACAGCAGGGGCAAATCGTCCAGGCTGCCGCCAAGCAAACTCCCCTCTGGAATCTCGTTCAACAAGGCTTGCGCCAGGCTGGCCACGGTGTGGTCGCCCGTGCGGCGCACGATATGGTGGGCGGTGATGTCGTTGGGGTGTTGCACACCGGCGGCTTGCACCAGCTCTTTGAGCGCATGCAGCGTCTGCTGGTGGAAGTGGTAGACCCGCTCGGCCTTGTCCGGCACTACGAGTGCTTGTTGGCGCAAGCCGTCTTGTGTGGCCACGCCGGTGGGGCAGTTGCCCGTGTGGCAGGTTTGGGCTTGCAGGCAGCCCAGTGCGAACATAAAGCCGCGTGCGCTGTTGCACCAGTCGGCGCCCAGCGCCATCAGGCGCGCCACGTCAAAAGCGCTGATCACCTTGCCCGCGCAGCCAATCTTGATGCGCTCACGCAGCCCCGCGCCGCGCAGCGTGTTGTGCACCAGCATCAGGCCTTCTTGCAGCGGCGAGCCCACATGGTCGATAAATTCCAAGGGTGCCGCTCCTGTACCGCCCTCGGTGCCATCCACCACAATAAAGTCGGGCGTAATGCCGGTGTGCAGCATGGCCTTGACCATCGCAAACCACTCCCAGGGGTGGCCGATACACAGCTTGAAGCCGGTGGGCTTGCCGCCTGAGAGTTCGCGCAAGCGCGCAATGAAATGCATCAACTCCACCGGTGTGCTGAAGGCGCTGTGGGCTGCAGGCGATACACAGTCCACACCCATGGGCACGCCGCGCGCCTGGGCAATTTCAGCAGTGACCTTGGGGCCGGGCAGCACGCCGCCGTGGCCGGGTTTGGCGCCTTGGCTGAGCTTGATTTCAATCAGCTTGACCTGCGGGTCGCGCGCGTTGGTCTGGAACTTGTCGGCATTGAAGGTGCCGTCGTCATTGCGGCAGCCAAAGTAGCCGGAGGCCACTTCCCAAATCAAATCGCCGCCGTGCTTGCGGTGGTGCACCGAGATCGAGCCCTCGCCCGTGTCATGCGCAAAGCCGCCGCGCTTGGCACCTGCGTTGAGCGCCTGAATCGCGTTGGCACTGAGCGCACCAAAGCTCATGGCCGAGATGTTGAACACGCTGGCGCTGTAGGGCTGCACGGTGTCGGGGCCGATGGTGATGCGAAAGTCGTGGCTGGCTACCGTGCTGGGCGCCACCGAATGCGTCATCCACTCATGGCCGTTGGAATACGCGTCCACTTGCGAGCCAAAGGGGTGCTTGTCCGAGTCGCCCTTGGCCCGCTGGTAGACCAGCGAACGCTGCGCACGCGAAAAGGGCGCAGCCTCGGTATCGCTCTCAATAAAGTACTGGCGAATCTCGGGCCGGATGAACTCCAGCATGAAGCGCAGGTGCCCTATGACGGGGTAGTTACGCAGAATCGAGCGCTTGGCCTGCAGCACGTCGTGCACGCCGGTGCCCGTCAGGTAGCCAAAAATGAGCACCGGCAGCAGGTGGCCACCGTCGGCCCACTGCATCAGGCTGAGCAGCAGGCCCAGCACACACAAGGTGAAGGCCAGGTAGCGCACGGGATACACAAAGTGCAGGATCTTGAGCAGCATCAGCAGGTCTTTCAGGTGGGTGGGATAGGAACGGACGCGCCAAACCATACCATCAGCGCCAGCGCCCACATGGTCAGCGCAATCAGCGCGTCCAGCACCCGCCATGCCAACGGTCGTGCAAAAACAGGTTGCAACAGGCGCGCGCCAAAGCCCAGCGCCGCAAACCACGTCAGGCTGGCCATTGCGGCGCCCGTGCCGAAAACCCAGCGCCCTTCGCCGTGTTGGCTGGCAATAGAACCCAGTAGCACCACCGTGTCCAGGTAGACGTGCGGGTTCAAAAAAGTGAAGGCAAAGCAGCTCGCCAGCGCTGCCCCCAGGCTCATGGCAGCGCCATCAGCCGCCTGCAGAGCCGCGGCGCCCCATGCCCGCCGCGCGGCCAGCAGGCCGTAGACCGTCAAAAACAGTGCGCCGCCCATGCGGGTGACTTCCAGGAACACCGGGCTGCTTTGCACCAATGCGCCCAAGCCCGCCACGCCTGCCACGATGAGTAGCGCGTCGGATAAAGCGCAAAACAGTACCAGCGCCGCCACATGCTGGCGCAATATGCCCTGGCGCAGCACAAAGGCGTTTTGGGAACCGATGGCCACAATCAGCGCCAGGCTGGTGGCAAAGCCAGTCCAAAAAACGCTGTTCATGCGTCGTGGGTGGAAGGGCTTTGCAGCAGCTCAATGAGACGCTGCAGGCTGTGGTTCACGGTGGCTTGGCGCACCGCTGCGCGGTCCCCGGCAAAGCGCTGCATTTCGCTCACCACGCGACCATTTAAAGCCCAGCCAAACCACACGGTGCCCACGGGCTTCTCAGCGCTGCCGCCGCTTGGGCCCGCCACGCCCGTCACGGCCAGTGCCACCTGGGCCTGGGCATGCTCCTAGGCGCCTTGGGCCATGGCGCGCGCCACCGGCTCGCTCACCGCGCCATGCTTCGCAATCAGCGCCGCGTCTACCCCCAGCATTTGCGTTTTGGCGGCGTTGGAATAGGTCACAAAGCC
>CAIWRE010000027.1 GCA_903914985.1 uncultured beta proteobacterium
GATTTTCGGTACCACCTTCGGCTACATGGAAACCATGCTCAAAGTGGCTCCGGACTTCAAGGACGTGCACTTCGAGCACGCGACCGGTTACAAAACCGCCGACAACATGCGCACCTATGACAGCCGCACCTACGAAGGCGCTTACATGGCTGGCGTGATCGCCGGCAAGATGAGCAAGACTGGCACGCTGGGTGTGGTGGCCTCGGTGCCAATTCCTGAAGTGATCCGTAACATCAACAGCTTCACCTTGGGTGCTCAAACCAGCAACCCCAAGATCAAGACCAAAGTGGTGTGGGTGAATGAGTGGTTCAACCCACCAAAAGAAACCGAAGCAGCGACCAGCCTGATCAACGGCGGAGCTGACGTTTTGTTCCAGAACACCGATTCTCCCGCGGTGCTCAAAACCGCGCAGGACAAGGGCAAGCGTGCCTTTGGATGGGATTCCGACATGACTGCCTACGGCCCTAAAGCCCACTTGGCATCCAGCGTGATCAACTGGACTCCCTACTACATCAAGGCCACCAAAGATGCCTTAGAGGGCACTTGGAAAACAGGTGGTGTGTGGTGGGGCGTGAAAGAAGGCGCAATTGACATTGTGTCCATCGCCGAAGACGTGCCCGCTGAAACCAAAGCCAAAGTCGATGAAGTCAAGGCCGGTTTGAAAGACGGAAGCTTTGCGATCTGGAAGGGCCCTCTGCTGGACAACACCGGCAAGACTGTCTTGAAGAAAGACGAAGTTGCTGATGACAAATTCCTCAGCGGCGTGAACTTCTACGTCAAGGGCGTGGAAGGCAAGGTGCCAGGCGCGAAGTAATCTTTGCGCTGAGTACACAAAAAGGCCGCTCTTGAGCGGCCTTTTTTGTGGGCGAACTCCTGGGCGCAGCAAGTTACCGGATGCGCGGTGGCGCAGTGCGCTGCTCGGGCGTAGTGAAGTAGCTCGCGCCATCACCCGCACGGGCCTGGGCCGCTTGCAACTCGTGGCGCGCCACCGTGCGCAAATGCACCTCGTCGGGTCCGTCCATCAAATGCATGGCGCGACCCCAGGACCAAAAATCGGCCAACGGCGTATCGGGCGAAAGGCCCATGGCGCCAAAGATTTGAATCGCCCGTTCCACCACCCGCGTCTGCAAGCGTGCCGCAACGACCTTTACGGCAGCGGTATCCGACTTGATTTGATCGACGGCCTGCGGTTCATGGTCCAGTCGCCAGGCCAGTTGCAGTACCAACAAACGGGCTTGGGTGATCTCGATGCGGGAGTCAGCAATCCAGTCCTGCACATTGGCAAAGTCGGACAGGCGACGGCCGAAGGCCTGGCGCTCCAGCACGCGTTCACAAGCCAGCTGCAACGCGAGCTCGCATTGGCCGATGGTGCGCATGCAGTGATGCACGCGGCCAGGCCCAAGGCGGGCTTGCGCCATAGAAAACCCCTCGCCCCACCGTCCCAGCACATGGTCGCGCGGTATGCGCACCCCGCGCAGGCGAATTTCACAGTGGCCTTCAGGTGCCAGGTGGTGGAGTACAGAAATATTGCGAACCACTTCCACCCCTGGCGTGTCCATGGGCACCATCACCATGCTGTGACGGTGATGGGGAACGTCCTTCTCAAGGCGTGGTTCAGAGTCCGCATGACGGCACATCACAATCAGCACTTGGCAATGCGGATGCGCCGCTCCGGTGATAAACCATTTGCGGCCATTGAGCACCAGGGTCTCGCCATCCACAGCGACCTCGGTTTGCAAATTGGTCGGGTCGGAGGACGCGACGTCAGGCTCTGACATGGCAAAGGCCGAGCGCACCGTACCTGCCAGGAGCGGTTGCAGCCATTGCGCTTTTTGTGCGTCGCTGCCAAAGCGGTGCAGGAGCTCCATGTTGCCGGTATCGGGCGCGCTGCAATTGAAAACCTCCGACGCCCATGGGAGCCGACCCAACAATTCTGCAATGGGCGCGTAGTCCAGGTTGCTCAGGCGGGTGCCCGGCTCGTGGGGCAGCAAGCGAGGCAAAAAGAGGTTCCAAAGCCCCTCGTCCCGGGCCAAGGCTTTGAGGTCTTCTAAGAATGGCGGGGGGTACACCCCCTCGGCTACGCTCTGGTGCCAGGCCGCGTTATGGGGAAGCAAGTAACGGTGAAAAAATGCGGCGGCCACGCCTGACAGGCGTCGCCCCTGGGCTGACTGGGAGAGATCCATGGGCCCATTGTGGGACTCCACGGCGTACCATACTTGACCTGCGTCAACGCCAGCGTTTTGCGTTGGCGCAAGGGATGTCCCATAAACCCTCCACGCTGTGCCAAAGCCAATGCCAAATTCTGTTCTCGTCCTGGTTGCGCTGCCCCAAGAGCTCGACGCCGCCTTGCTCAAAGGGCAAGCCACGGTGTGCTACACCGGTGTGGGCAAGGTCAATGCCGCCTATGCCACATTGCAGGCCATGCGCGAGCATTCGCCCAGCTTGGTCATTAACTTTGGGTCAGCGGGTCGGGTCGCTCCGTGCCCCGCTGGCCTGGTGGAGGTGGCCAGCGTATTGCAACGCGACATGAATGCCGAGCCCCTGGCACCAAGGGGCGCAACCCCGTTTCAAGATGGCGGCCACACCTTGCATTCCGGGCAGGAGGGCGTGGTGTGTGGCACCGGCGACAGCTTTGTGACGGCGCCCGACCCGTGGTTTGCCACGCGCGGCGTGCAACTGGTGGATATGGAGTTGTACGCTGTGGCCAGTGTGTGCGCCCGGCAACACGTGCCTTGGCGTGCGCTGAAGTTTGTGTCCGATGATGCCAATGCCGATTCCGCCAGCGATTGGCAGGCCAATGTGCGCCGGGGTGAACAGATGTTTGTGGAGTGGCTGCTTAGCCAGTAGGCGTCAGGCCAGCGTGCTGTAGCCCAGGGCTTCGGCGAAATGGCACATCTCAACGCAACGTTGGTAGATGGCCGGGTCCGGGGTTTCAAAACCGACGATGGCCAATGCTTGCAAAGTGGGCCCTGCCTCGTCGCTGGCAAGCAGGTCGCGTATGGCAGTCCGCAAAATTGCAATGTCGGCCGCTGAAGTGGCGTTTGACGTGATCAAAGGGAGACCGGGATAGGTCGGCGTGGTCCCAACGATGGCCAAGCCCTCAGTGGCCTGCGGCGTGTAGCGGCCGAGTTCTGCATAGGTGACGCAGTCAATGGAGGCCAGGTCGGCATGTCCGGTGCGAACCGCCAGGACAGATGCGCTGTGGCCGCCGGTCTCCATGGCGCTTGAAAAGAACCGGCCGCCTAGCGCCAAAGGCGCCGCCCAAGCGCGAAACGCGTTGTAGCCCGATTGGGAGTTGGGCGCATTGAAGGCCGCCCGCATTCCCCGAAATTCTTCTGCCCTCAGCGGGGCGTGTTCCTGGCGCGCCACCAGCACACTGGCACACTGAATGCCATCGCATTGCGGCGCAGCATAGGCAAAGCAGCCCACCAGTTGCACTTTGCCTGCCAGGTCGTCGGTGAAGGGGTAGCCGCAGCTTTGGCTGAGCAGCAAATCGGTCTCCCGCCAATGGGCGTGGTCGTCCTGCGGCCACGTCAGCTCTTGGGCCAAATGCATGAGTCCTGCACGGTCCAGGCGCTGGCGCAGCAGCACCCACAAAGCAGACACGGCCTCCTTGTTGGCCAGGTACATGGGCAAGGAGACCGCACGCGACGTCATGGCGACCTTATGGCTGTTTGTTGACCGTGGCGGCGGATGCTGGTGATGCTGGAGGGCGCGTCTCCTGGGCCGGGTGGTCGATAGGCTTGAAGGCATGGCGCAGCAGGAGGCGCCCGTAGCCAGGCACCAGAAATCCGCCGGTACCTTGCACGTAAGCCTCACGCTGCGCTGCATAGGCTTTGGCAATCGCGTACCACGGCAGGTTGGGGTGCGCATGGTGCACAGCGTGGTAGTTGTTGTTCAGGAACAAAAGCCGCCAGGGCCAGGCAGCCTCATTGACCACGATGCGGTGGGCGGGCAGGTCTGCCGGCCGGTGTTCGTACAGGGAACGCACCATTGCCAGTCCCAAACCGGGGTAAGCCACACAGAGCAGATACGTCAAGGGGGGCATTCCCGTCCACACATGAATCGCCCACAGCATCAGCACCAGCAAAGCCAGGTGCTGCAGCCAGGTCCAGCGCAGGGCGGCGCTGCGCCAGTAGGCCGCCTGGCGCAGTGGCCACAGCAAATGAAACACGGCAAAGGCCGGCGTGATCAAAAAGCGTCCGAGCGAGGTGCGCTGCACCACCAAGAGGGCGCGCATGGGAGCGCTGTGCTGCTGATAGTCGGCCGGGTCCAGGTAGTTGCTTTCCGGATCCTGACCAGGGTAGGTGAGCAACTCATCTCTGTGGTGCGCCAAGTGGCTCCTGCGGTAAACGTCAAAGGGATACCAAACCGCCACAGGCAACAGGCCCAGGCACCGATTGAGCCAGGCCTGCCGGGTTGGGTGGTAGTGCACCAGCTCGTGCTGCAAGCTCATGTACCACGCGGCAATCACTGCCAGGGCCGCCAAAGCGCCCCAGGAGCCGCCACGGGCATACCAGGTCAATGACGCCAGCCAACTTCCGTAGACCGCCACGATCAGCAACCAGGTGGGCCACTCAAAGCCAAAGTTGCGTCGCATCAGGTCGTCTGGAAGTGCAGGTAGCGGGCGGGTCATGCCAAAGAAGGGTCTGTCAACGGGGGGGTAAGTCCGCCCCTCGGATGGAGCGTGGCAGCGATCGTAGCACTGGCGGCCTGCCGCCCCCGGGCTGCACACCAATGGCTTGTAAAATCACCACTGCTTCAGAGTCGTGTCCGGCGCGCTGCAGTGTTTTTTTCCGGGCCATGTAGAGGACTACCATGTACAAAAACCTCGCTGCGATTGCCGTTGCCTGTCTGCCGGCCCTGCACGAATCTCCCTCTGACTACCCCTTGCGTGCCCTGGCGGCGCGGGCAGTGTCATGAGTTACCAAGTCAAAGAAATTTTCTACACCCTGCAGGGGGAGGGCGCCAATGCCGGTCGGCCGGCGGTTTTTTGCCGCTTTGCAGGCTGCAACCTGTGGTCCGGCCGTGAGCAGGACCGCGCGAGTGCCATTTGCCGGTTTTGCGACACCGATTTTGTCGGCACCGATGGCACGCTGGGCGGTCGCTTTGACACGGCCCAGGCCCTGGCTGCCCAAATTGCCGCCTTGTGGCCGGACAGTGACACGGCGCATCGCTTTGTGGTGCTGACCGGCGGCGAACCCTTGCTCCAGGTGGACGAGGCCTTGGTAGACGCGCTGCACGCAGTCGATTTCAAGATTGCGGTCGAGACCAATGGCAGCCTGGAGGTCCCCGCAGGTATCGACTGGATTTGCGTCAGCCCCAAAGCCGGCGCCCCCTGGGTTCAACGCCAGGGCCAGGAACTCAAAGTGGTCTGGCCACAGGCAGGTTTCAAACCACATGAGTTGCAAGCCATGCAGGAGCTGCCTTTTGAGCACCACCATTTGCAACCCCTGGATGACGCGTTCCGAACCAAAAATACTGCGGTTTGCATCGCGCTCTGCCTGGAGCAGCCGGTGTGGAAGCTCAGCCTGCAGACCCACAAAATGACTGGAATCCGATGAGCACCGCCCCATCCGCCGCGACTTTTTGCGTCAGCCAAAAGTTCTTTTTTGACGCCGCCCACACCCTGCAACGCGACATTGAGCGCGAGGGCAGCTTGCGCGTGCATGGCCACACCTACCACGCGGAAGTGAGCGTGCATGGCCCACGCGATCCCGCCACCGGCATGGTGGTGGACTTGGGTCAGGTGCGCCTGCAGGTAGAGCAACTGCGTCCACAACTCGACCACCGCATGCTCGACGACGTCCCCGGCCTCGGCCCTGCCACGCTGGAAAACCTGTGTTCCTTTATTTGGCAGGGTTTGGAGCCGCACTTCGCGGGGCTGCAGCGGGTGCGGGTCTGGCGCGACTCGGTGGGTGACGGATGCACGCTGGAGCGCAGCTGATGCAACGCGGTTACCGGGCAAAACTGCTGTGGTTTGCCGACCTCGACCACGGGCCCGACGGCATCCGGTTTGAAGAAGACGGACTGCTGGTCGTCGGTCCGGACGCCCGCGGTCAGCAGGTGGTCCAAGCCATTGGCAGTTGGCGGGCGCTTTCAGCACAGTACTGCAGGCTCGCCGTGGAACATCTGCCGGGGCGCATCATTGCGCCGGGTTTTGTCGATATGCATGTGCATTTCCCGCAAACCCATGTCATTGGCTCGCCTGCGGCCGGACTTTTGCCGTGGCTGGAAAACTACACCTTTCCCGAAGAGCAGCGTTTTGCCGACCCCGCGTATGCCGCGGACGCCGCCACATTTTTTGTGGATGAGCTGTTGCGCAACGGAGTGACCACCGCGCTGGCGTTCGCTACCTCCCACAGCAGCTCGGTTGATGCCTTGTTCGCCCAGGCCCGGGCGCGCCACATGCGCATGATCACCGGCCTGTGCCTGATGGACCGCCATGCACCTGCCGCCTTGTTGAACCAGCCCGGGCAGGGCACCAGCGCCGCAGAGCAAAGCATCCTGGAGTCCGAGGCCTTGATTCAGCGCTGGCATGGCCAGGACCGCCTGGGCTATGCCATCACGCCGCGCTTTGCGCCCACCTCGACCGACGCCCAGCTGCGCGGTGCGGGCGAGTTGGCAGCGCGCTACCCCGACGTTTGGATTCAAAGCCATGTGGCGGAGAACAAAGATGAAATCGCTTGGGCGCGCGAACTCTTTCCGCAGTCGTCCAGCTATCTGGCCACTTATGCGGACTTCGGCCTGTTGCGTGAGCGCTCGGTGTACGCCCACTGCATCCACTTTGACGATGCCGACCGTGCTTTGATGCGCGAGACCGGCGCCGTAGCCGCCATCAGCCCGACCAGCAATTTGTTTTTGGGCAGCGGCTTTTTTGACTACGCGGGCGCGGACCGCGTGGGCTTTGGCTACGGCCTGGCCAGCGATGTGGGCGGTGGTACCAGTTTCAGCCCGTTCCACACCATGCTGGCGGCCTATTACGTGGGGCGCGAGGGCCACACCAAGACCGGTCTTTCGCTCACCCCGCGCCAGCTCTGGTGGCAGCACACTGCGGGCGCCGCTCAGGCCCTGGGCTTGCAGGGCGTAGTGGGCAATCTGCTGCCCGGGTGCGAAGCCGACTTCATCGTGCTCAACCCCCAGGCCACGCCGCTGCTGGCGCGCAAAACGGCGCTCTGCGCCTCGCTGGACGAGCTGCTTTTTTCGCTCATTGTGTTGGGCGACGACCGGGTCGTGGAGCGCACCGTGATCGCCGGGGCCCCATAGGCGGTTCAACCGCCCTCCGTACAATTCCGACCGATTACAAGGAACCCATCCCATGAGCATCAAAAGCGACAAATGGATACGCCGCATGGCGGAGTCCACCGGCATGATCGAGCCCTTCGAGCCCGGTCAGGTGCGCCAGGTGGAGGGTCGCAAGATCATCTCCTACGGCACCAGCAGCTACGGCTATGACATCCGCTGCGCGCCCGAGTTCAAGGTGTTTACCAACATCCACAGCACCGTGGTGGACCCCAAAAACTTTGACGAAAAGAGTTTTGTCGACTTCAACGACGACGTCTGCATCATTCCGCCCAACAGTTTTGCCTTGGCGCGCACCATGGAGTACTTCCGTATTCCGCGCAATGTGCTGACCATTTGCCTGGGCAAGTCGACCTACGCGCGCTGCGGCATCATCGTCAACGTCACGCCCTTCGAGCCCGAGTGGGAAGGCTATGTGACGCTGGAGTTTTCCAACACCACACCGCTGCC
>CAIWRE010000028.1 GCA_903914985.1 uncultured beta proteobacterium
AGGAATTGGCAAAAGTACCACCTCCTCCAACCTGTCGGCAGCCTTCTCCAAAATGGGCAAGCGCGTCTTACAGATTGGTTGCGACCCTAAGCACGACAGTACGTTCACGCTGACCAAAAAAATGCTGCCAACGGTTATCGACGTGCTCGAAACCGTGGACTTTCACGCCGAGGAATTGCGCATTGAAGACTTCGTGTTCGAGGGCTACAACGGCGTGATGTGCGTGGAAGCCGGCGGCCCCCCTGCGGGCACAGGCTGTGGGGGTTATGTGGTGGGACAAACGGTGAAGCTGCTCAAAGAGCACCATTTGCTCGAGGACACTGATGTGGTGATTTTTGATGTGCTGGGCGATGTGGTGTGCGGTGGTTTCGCAGCGCCTTTGCAGCACGCCGACCGCGCCATGATCGTGACGGCCAATGACTTTGATTCGATATTTGCCATGAACCGCATCGTGCAGGCCATCGGTGCCAAGGCAAAAAATTACAACGTGCGCTTGGGCGGCGTGATTGCCAACCGCAGCGCCGCCACAGACCAGATCGACAAATACAACGACCGCATCGGCCTCAAGCTGGCGGCCCACTTTCCGGACTTGGATGTGATCCGCCGCAGCCGACTCAAGAAGTCCACGCTTTTTGAGATGGAGTACTCGCCGGAGCTGGACGCAGTACAAAAAGAATACATGCGCCTGGCGGCCAACCTGTACCTCGGCGGCGAGAGCTACAACGCCGTGCCGATGAAAGACCGCGATATTTTTGATCTCCTAGGTTTCGACTGAGGCACCACCCCATGAACAACGCAAGCTACCAGGAACGACGCGGTCAAATCGAAAACTATTTCGATCGCACGGCTGCGGCCGCTTGGGAAAAGCTCACCTCCGATGCACCGGTAGGACGCATTCGCGCGACAGTGCGCGCTGGCAGGGACCGGATGCGTGAAACACTGCTGTCCTGGCTGGGCCAGGATTTGCAGGGCAAACGCATCCTGGATGCGGGCTGCGGCACCGGTGCCCTGGCGGTAGAGGCTGCACGGCGTGGTGCGCACGTGGTCGCCATCGATCTTTCCCCCACCCTGGTGAACCTGGCGCGTGAACGGATCCCGCACGATGTGAGGCATCTGGTGGAGTTTCACAGCGGCGACATGCTGGATCCGGCCCTCGGCCATTTCGATCACGTGGTTGCCATGGACTCCATCATCCATTACGGGACTGACGATGCGGTGCATGCATTGGCCCAACTGGCTGAACGCACCAAGGGCTCGATTGTGTTTACTTTTGCCCCCAGAACGCCCTTGCTGGCAGCCATGATTTCGGTCGGACGGCTCTTTCCGCGCTCAGACCGTGCTCCTTGGCTTGAGCCGATGGCCCAGGCGCATATTGCCCGCCTCATGCAAGGCCATGGCGTGCTGGATCAATGGGCTTGCGCCCGTACACAACGCGTCTCCAGCGGTTTTTACAAATCGCAGGCGATGGAATGGGTACGGTCATGAGGATCAAAACCTTCACCAGGTTTGCCAGGCAAATGCCCGCCAGTTGGCTGCCATTTGCCGATGTGTCCAGTGCAGGACTGCCATTGCCTCGCCTGCTGCGGTTGACGCTTTTCAAATTCACCATGGGCATGACCACGGCCTTGATGATTGGCACCTTGAACCGGGTCATGATTGTCGAGCTCGGCGTGCCCGCCTGGTTGGTGTCACTCATGCTGGCATTGCCGTTGTTGGTCGCGCCATTCCGTGCGGTGACGGGTTATCAGTCCGACGTGCATGTCTCAGCCTTTGGATGGCGGCGCGTGCCCTATATGTGGGGCGGTACCTTGATCCAATTCCTGGGGCTGGCCGTCATGCCTTTTGCGCTGCTGGTGCTCTCAGGACGCGGCCAAATTCCGGTGCCTGATTTTGTCGGGCAAGCGGCTGCAGGAATCGCCTTCCTCCTGGTCGGGGCGGGTTTGCAAACTTCGCAAACCGCAGGATTGGCCCTTGCCACCGATCAGGCGAGCGAAGAGACGCGACCCAGAGTGGTTGCACTGCTGTACACCATGTTGCTGGTCGGGGCCGTCAGCGGTAGCTTGATTTTCAGCCTGCTGCTGTCCAATTTCACGCCTGAGCACCTGGTGCAGGTCGTTCAAGGCAGCGCACTCGTCGTCCTGGTACTGAATGCCATTGCACTGTGGAAACAGGAGCCGCGCAATCCACAGAGGGTTGCAGCGCTGAAGAACCAAGTGCAACCCGGGTTTCGCGACGTCTGGGCCCAATTTATTGCATTGCCCCACGCGCGTCGGTTTTTGTGGGCGACAGCGTTCGGAACTACCGCCTTCAATATGCAAGACATCGTCCTGGAGCCCTATGGTGGCGAAATTTTGAAGCTCAGCGTGGGCTCAACCAGCGCCTTGACAGCGATGTTGGCGCTTGGAGGGCTCTTGGGGTTTTATGTTTCGGGGCGCCAATTGGCCAAAGGCACAGACCCTATGCGACTGGCGGCTTACGGCGCGCTGGCCGGACTGCCAGCGTTCTCCGCTGTGATTTTCTCAGCACCATTGGATGCGGGCTGGTTATTCCGCAGCGGCGCGCTGGGCATCGGTTTTGGTGGCGGCCTGTTTGCCGTGGGCACCTTGTTTACCGCCATGCGGATGGAGGGGCAATTTGTCGGCCTGGCACTTGGTGCCTGGGGAGCCGTGCAATCTGCTGCTGCCGGTATCGCCATGTTTTTCGGCGGGAGTCTGCGAGACATCGTCAGTGGCATCACAGCGCAAGGGCTGTGGGGTCCTGCGATGGCAGACCCCTCAGTGGCTTACAGCATGGTCTACCACGTTGAAATGCTTTTTCTTTTCGTCACCTTGATCGCCATTGGCCCCCTGGTCCGTCGCAACACCCGTTTTTCGTCCGCTGTCCCGTCAACCCTCGGCCTGGCCGAGCTACGCACTTAGTCTTCACAAAGGAGAGTCCGCCATGCAAACCATTGGAAACATTACCGGTTACGTCGATTTAGCCCAAATACTGCTTTATGTGTTTTGGGTGTTTTTCGCCGGTCTCATTTATTACCTCGTCCAGGAAAACCACCGTGAGGGCTACCCGATGGAATCAGGTAGCAACGGACGCGCGGTGATCAAAGGATTCCCCATACCTGAGCCCAAAACCTTTTTACTGGAAGGCGGCCACAGCGTCACGGTGCCCGACCTGGCACGCAAAGAGCCACCCATCCATGGGGTCTCCAGCGGCTATGGCTCCGGCTCCCCGATCGAGCCAACCGGTGACGCCATGACCTCTGGTATCGGCGCTGGTGCCTGGTCCAACCGCGCGGACGTGCCAGAGCGCAGCCACGACGGGGCGCCGCTGTTGCAGCCATTGCGCGTCGCAAGTGCTTACAGCGTTGCCTCACAAGACGTCGATCCCCGCGGTCTGCCTGTGATGGGCGGCGACGGCAAGCAAGGTGGCATCGTCAAGGACATTTGGATCGACTCGGCAGAAATGATGTTTCGCTACCTCGAGGTGGATATTGCAGGTGGTCGCAGCGTCTTGGTTCCCATTCCCTTCACGCTGATCCGCCGTAATCAAGTGGAAGTGCACGCCATCTATGCACGCCACTTTGCCGCGGTTCCGGCCCTGCGCAACCCCGATCAAATCACCAAACTGGAAGAGGAAAAAATCAGCGCGTATTACGGTGGAGGCACCTTGTATGCCGACCCGCAACGCAGCGAGCCTCTGATTTAAGCCCGTCCCGCGCTGACACCCAGACTGAGAAGGAAAGACCATGCCCGTAGAAAACCTTGGCCATGAATACGAGTTTGAGCCCCAGTACGGGCTGCCGGAGCGATTGCCCGCCGACGAGCACATTATTTGGCAGGGTTCGCCGGAGACAGGCGCTTTGGTGCGGTCGGCTTTTCATCTGCGCAAATTGGTGGCGTACTTCGGACTTCTGGCGCTGGCCTGCGCCTGGCCGGCATTGGAATCGGGTGCGGGAATGGCGGCGGTGCTTCAGTCACTCAAGTGGATCACGCCATTGTCGGTGCTTGCACTGGCCTCGATTTGGGTTCTTGCCTGGATGACGGCCCGCACCACGGTCTACACACTCACCAACAAGCGCATCGTGATGCGCTTGGGGATTGTGCTCACCGTGTCCTTCAATTTTCCGCTCAAGCGCATCGCAGCAGCCGATATACGCACGCTGGACGCCGGCTTTGGCGACATCACACTGGCACTTCAGGGTGACGACCGAATCGCCTGGGTTCACCTGTGGCCCAGCGTTCGCCCCTGGCGCATCACCAAGACTGAGCCGAGTTTTCGCGCTATCGCTGATGTGCAAGGCGTATCGGCGCAGCTGCGCGAGGCCTGGTCTCAGGCAACGGGCCTGCAAGCCCAAGCAGCACCCCAAGCGGTGGCAGCACCCGGCCAGAGCCCTTCTCTGCAGGTAAGCCCGGTATGAGCAGCTACGTCGTCGCCAACCGATCTGCTGCAGTCGCTGCGGACAGCTTTCCCAAATGGGTTTTGTACTGCGCGGGCGGCATCATCGCTTTCGCCTTGATTTCGGTCGGGCTCATCCGGATCACCGGCAATGGACCCGACCAACGGGCTGCTGCCGTCACCGTGCAACGCTCGCTGATCTTTCAGGACCAGCGCGATGGCAGTGTGCTGGTGGCAGATGGAAAAACCGGCGAAAAGCTCACCTCTCTGGTTGGCGAACAAGGTTTTGTGCGCGGAGCGCTGAGAGCGTTGAGCCGGGAGCGTCATGCACGTGGTATCGGGTCCGCACCGCCCTTTGATTTGGTAGCCCACGTCGATGGGCGCATTACCCTGATGGACCCGAGTACCGGTCAACGTGTGGACTTGGAGTCCTTTGGCCCCACCAATACCGCTGAATTTGCCCGCTTCCTGGCAATGCAGCCCGAATAAAGCCGCCCCACTTCAACGCCACGGAGAAACCCATGCAAGCCCATCCCACCATCGACACAGCGGAAAAAGCATCACAGAAAGCTGTTGAAAGCACGATGCTGAGCCCACGGTTTTACACCACGGACTTTGCCGCCATGGACCGCCTGGACATCTCCGGGGTTCGCGCCGAGTGGGACACCATGATGGCCGAGTACGAGGGCGACAACAACCATGACCACTTCCAACGCACGCCCGAGTTTGCAGCTGAAGTTGCGGAGCGCTTCTCTCAGGTCAGTCCGGAAATGCGCCAGGAGTTTTTGGACTTCCTGATCTCCTCGCTGACGTCCGAATTTTCCGGCTGCATTTTGTACAACGAAATATTCAAACATGTTGAAAACCCCGACATCAAGCAGCTGATGCGCTTCATGGCGCGCGATGAATCCAGACATGCCAGCTTTATCAATCAATCGCTGAAAGACTTCGGACTCGGAATTGACCTCGGTGACCTTAAACGTACCAAGGCCTATACCTACTTCAAACCCAAGTACATTTTTTACGCGACATACCTGTCCGAAAAAATCGGCTACGCACGCTACATCACCATCTTTCGCCAACTGGAAAGAAATCCGGACAAGCGCTTCCACCCCATCTTCCGGTGGTTTGAACGTTGGTGCAATGACGAATTCCGCCACGGCGAGTCCTTTGCACTGATCATGCGTGCCAATCCTCACCTGCTGCAAGGCGGCAACATCTATTGGATCCGGTTCTTTTTGCTCGCGGTTTATGCCACGATGTATGTCCGGGACCACGCTCGCCCCATGCTCCATGAAGAAATGGGTCTGGAATCCACCACCTACGATTACGAAGTCTTTCGGATTACCAACGAGATCACCCGCCAGGTCTTCCCCGTCAGCTTGGACATTGACAACCCCGCATTTCGCGACGGACTGTCGCATCTTTTTCACGTGCAAGCACAGATGGACAAAGCCAAGGCGCGCGGTGGCTTGGTTGGAGCGCTTCAACGTGCCCGGTGGGCGGTTTCGGGGCTTTCCACCTTTGTCCGCTTGTACTTCCTTCCGGTCAAACACCACAGCCTTCCTGCACAGATCCGCATGGCACCCGCCTGGTAAAGCGCACCGCACACTGACCAAAGGCCAACGATGAACGATGCCACATTAGCGCTGGGATTCGCGATCTTCATCTGGTGGTTCAGCACCGGCATCGTCATTTTGCTGAATCGGATGTCGCGCTCCATGGTGGCACTGAGTCTGGTGCTGTCGTCCATGCTGGGGCTTGCCTCTCTTGTAGGGCTTGCGCATACCTCCCACCAGACGGACATCGCCGGGGCCTACTGCGCGTTCACCTGCGCGCTGCTTGCGTGGGGCTGGAATGAGCTGAGTTTTTTGACCGGATGGATCACCGGCCCGCGCATTACCGCACTGCCCCAGGGTGCAACAGGCTGGTACCGCTTTGTCGAATCACTCCGCGCGGTTTTGTGGCATGAGATCGCCATACTCATGGTGGGCTGCAGCATTGTTGCAATTACCTGGGATGCACCCAACCAGGTCGGTACCGGAACTTACCTGGTGCTTTGGATCATGCGAACCAGTGCCAAGCTCAATTTGTTTTTCGGCGTGCGCAACCTGAGCGAGGAATTTTTGCCGATTCACCTGGCTTACCTGCAGACCTTTTTCCGCAGGCGGCGTCTCAATGCCTTCTATCCGTTCGCACTCACGCTGGCCAGCATGTGCTTATGGTGGCTTGCCTCGTATGGTATGAGCCCCATGGCTAGTCAGACACAGGTGGTGGGTTCTGTGTTGGTGGGGACCATGCTCGCGCTGGCAATCGTTGAGCATCTCATGCTGGTTTTGCCCGTGGATACCAGCGCACTTTGGCGCTGGGCCTTGCGCAACAAAGGGGCGGCCGATGCCCCTGCACTTTAGAAGCCCCGCTGGCCCTGCACCGACACACCCATTGGAAGTTCATGACCCATTTGTTCAAATCGATTGACGGCGTAGGCGACGGATCCGGAACCGGTTTGCCGGGTAGCGCCCCGATGTTGGATTCCAAGGCGCCGACAGCGATCGTGATTGGCACAGGGTTTGGCGGTCTGGCCGCTGCGATCCGTCTGAGCGTCAAAGGCTATCGTGTCCAGATGCTGGAAAAGCTTGATGCGCCGGGTGGGCGGGCCTATGTTCACAAGCAGGATGGCTTCACCTTTGACGCGGGCCCTACGATCATTACCTTGCCGCACTTGATTGAGGAACTATTCACGCTCTGTGGCCAGCAGATGAAAGACCATGTGGACTTGCGCCTGATGGCACCTTTCTACCGGATCCGGTTTGACGACGGCACGCACTTTGACTACAGCAACGATGACAAAGCCATGCTCGAACAAGTCGGCAGCATCAGCCCCGAGGATGTTCAGGGGTTCAAGAACTTGATGAAAGCCTCGGAGCAATGCTTTCAACTGGGCTTTCAAGAACTTGGAATGGTTCCGTTTGAAACGGTCGGTGATGTCATCAAAGCCATGCCAAATTTGGCTCGCATGCAAGCCTGGCGTTCTATCTATAGTTTGGTGGCGAGTCACATCAAGCACCCCAAGCTGCGCATTGTGATGAGCTTCCATCCACTGCTGATCGGAGGCAATCCCTATTCGGTCACTTGTGTGTATTCACTCATCCATTCGCTTGAGCGGCGCTGGGGCGTCCATTCGGCCATGGGCGGCACTGGCGCGATCGTGCAGGCGCTGGTCACGCTACTGCAAGGGCTCGGCGTTCCGATTCGCTACAACGCTGCCGTCACGCGCATCCAGGTTCAGGCAGGTCGCGCCACCGGTGTAGAGCTTGCCAACGGTGAATTCATCGCCTCCGATATCGTGGTGAGTAATGGCGACGCCGCCTGGACCTACCGCCATTTGGTGGAGCCGCAACATCGCAAACACTGGACGGACAAGCGCATCGCCAAGGGGAAATATTCTTCGGGTTTGTTTGTCTGGTACTTTGGTACCAACCGCCAGTACCACGATGTCCCGCATCACATGATGGTGCTTGGACCGCGGTACAAAGGTTTGCTGCAGGACATCTTTAAGAACCACAAGCTCTCTAAAGACTTCAGCCTGTACCTTTACCGGCCGACCGCCACCGATCCATCGCTTGCGCCACAGGGCTGCGATAGTTTCTACGCACTGTCGGTAGTGCCCAATTTGAGCAGCGAAACGGATTGGCCCGCGATCACCGAGCAATACCGCGACGCGATCGCCACCGCCTTGCAAGACAGCGTTCTGCCCGATCTGAAGCGCCATGTCGTGTCATCCAAAGTGACCACCCCCCAGGATTTTCAAGACCGGCTGTGGTCATACCGTGGCGCGGGTTTTGGTTTGGAGCCCATCCTTACGCAAAGTGCCTGGTTCAGGCCGCACAACCGGTCCGAAGACGTGCAGGGCCTCTACATGGTAGGCGCCAGCAGTCAGCCCGGAGCGGGTGTTCCCAGCGTACTCATGTCTGCAAAAATGCTTCAGGAGGTTGTCCCCGATGTCACCAGCTTTGCCTGAAAAGACGCCTATCAACGTGCCAAAGGCCTACGATTTGGAGGCCTGTCGCGCGCTGATGCGGGGTGGCTCCAAGTCGTTTTTTGCCGCGTCCAAACTCCTGCCCGTGCGGCTGCGGCCACCGGCCAGCGCCTTGTATGCCTATTGCCGTTTGGCCGATGACGCTATTGATCTCGGCAGCGATCCGCAGCTTGCAATGAAAGACTTGCAACTCCGCCTCGATGAGATTTACGAGGGGCGACCAGGAACGCAGGACGCCGACCGGGCACTGGCGCATGTGGTCCACCGCTACGGCATACCGCGCGGCTTGCTGGACGCCTTGCTCGATGGATTTTTGTGGGATACCCAGGAGCGAAGCTACGAGACGCTGGCCGATGTTGAGGCCTATGGTGCCCGCGTAGCCGGCACGGTGGGCGCGATGATGTCGATCATCATGGGGGCTTCGACCGATACCGCAATCGCTCGCGCGTGCGAAATGGGTGTGGCCATGCAACTGACCAATATTGCACGTGACGTCGGAGAGGATGCGCGCAACGGTCGGCTCTATGTTCCGCGCGCCTGGTTCCGGGAAATCGGCATGGATGCCGACGCTTGGCTGGCCGATCCCGTCTTTGACGCGCGCATCGCAGGTTTTGTCCAGCGCTTGCTGTTACGGGCCGATGTGCTCTACCGGCGCGGGGAATTCGGTCTGGCCGAACTCCCCTGGGACTGCCGACCTGCGATCCAAGCTGCCCGCCTGGTCTACGCCGAGATCGGCAAACAGCTGGAACGGGAAGGCCTCAATTCAGTAGACCGCCGCACCGTGGTGTCGACCCGGCGCAAGTTGGCGCTGATTGCCCGCGCCGCCTCCGTAGCACTGCGGGCCCCTGCCATGCCGTCCGTTCCCATCAGCGCGGTGCCTGCCATCGTTTTCCTGGTGGACGTGGTCAGCCGGGACCGTCGACCCATGACCGATCAGAAGCCCTGGACGCTGCCCAAACGCAGCTTTGACGAGCGTGTGGAATGGATGGTGGATCTCTTTGGACGCCTGGAACAGCGCAAGCGCACCAACCGTTGAACTGCTGTGTCGCTGAAGTTCGTCGAGGTTTTTATTCTGCTGATTGCCGCAGGCCTGTTCGTAGCATGGCAAATGCACGACCTTCGCTCGGCGCGCGAAAAAACCCGTCGGCAACGTGAAGCGGAACAACAAGTCCAAGACCCAGCGCCCCCCGGAAATCCGCATGCACCCTGAACTCAAAGTCATCCATTTGGTCTGTGCCGCACTTTTTTTGGGCAATGTCATCGTCAGTGGCGTTTGGGCCTTGTTGGCTGAACGCACCCGAAACCACGCCATTATCGAATTCAGCAACACCATGGTGTTGATTACCGACGCCATGTTCACACTGACCGGCGCTGTAGGGGTCGTTTGGACAGGCCACAGCATGGCGGATATGTTCAACGGCGGCGCAGGCCATCCCTGGATTCAATGGTCTTATGGCCTGCTCGGTTTTTCAGGACTGATCTGGCTCTTCGTGCTGGTGCCCATCCAGTTCAAGCAACGCGCGCTCTTGCGCGCCAGCGATACGGTTTGCGAGCAGTATTGGCGCCTGTCACGTATCTGGCAGATCGCAGGTGCGATCGCCACGCTACTGCCCTTACCGATCGTCTATTTGATGGTGAATAAGTCCCAGTAGGCTTTGATTCCACATACCTGCATGGCACATTTCCCCTCTTCTTTGGCCGGACGCGTCGTTTTGATTACGGGGGCGGCTTCCGGCATCGGGGCAGCCACTGCGATGGAGCTCAGAGACCAAGGGGCCATCCCTGTGCTGGTCGATTGCGATGCCGGCCCCTTGGCCGCGACCGCCGCGCAGTGTGGCCCGGACTTTATGTACCTGGTAGCCGACGTCACCCGCTTGGCTGATATGGAGGGAGTGGTCGCTGCCACGCTGGAGCGCCATGGCCGTATCGATGTCGTTTTTGCCAATGCAGGGGTTGCCGCATTCGGCCCCTTGGCCTACATCGAACCCACAGCTTGGAAGCGCTGTTTTGAGGTCAATGTGTTTGGGGTATTTCATACCGTGCGGGCAGCACTGCCAGCGATCGTCCATGCGCGTGGCTATGTGCTGATCAACGCATCGGTATCGTCGTTTGCGCATCCGCCTGTCATGTCGGCCTATGCCGCCAGCAAGTCGGCGGTCGAAGCAATGGCCGATTCCTGGCGCATTGAGCTGGCTTCCCATGGGGTCGATGTCGGGGTGATGCACGCAGGCTGGGTCCGCACGCCTTTGGTCACGGAGGGGAGCTTGCATCCTGGCTTTGTACGCCTGCGCGCCACCATGCCAGGCCCGCTGAACAGCGAAACCATGCCCGGCGACGCTGCGCGCGCCATCGTGCGCGGCATGCAGCAGCGGAAAAGCCGGATTTGGATTCCTGGTTGGATGCGCCTGCTATTTGCACTGCGTGCGTTGCTGCATCTGCCCTTTGCGGAACGGGAGCTTCGCCGCGCAGCACCTGACATTGAGGCCGTTTACCTGGAGGTCCTGCAGACAGAGGGTGCCTTGGCCTCGTCGTTTGGACCGAGGGAACACGACCGCGCACTCGCCAGGGCCCGGATACCCTGATCGGGTCTACCCTCGGCGCGGCATGCGCCAGGGCAACATCAACCGAACCGGCAGGGAGACCAGACGCGGCACATCGAGGGACTCGTGAATGGCAGTAACGTCTTCACCCATCAACCGCGTTCGCAAAAGAGAGCGCACATAAAACGGTGTGTCCTCCAGCGTGCTGACCAGCTGCGGTGGGCTACCGGCCTCACTGCCCATGGCACGCGCTATGCGCCAGCCCGACGCCGGCAGGCGATGGCGAGGAGGTGCTTCAAATGCAGTGCTGTCACCGTTGCGGGAGAAACGTTGGGCCACCACACGCCCGGCACCCTCCAGCGGGCGGACGTCATAGACCACCGCGGTGTCGCCATTGGCCATCTCCGCGCGCGCCCAGTCCCAGTTGTGAAAACCATGTTCAACCGGCTCATCGCCTTCGTTCGAGTCCATGTAGGCGTGTCCGGTCCAACGCACTTTGGGGTTCTCCAGCTGCACTTCGACCCGTGAACACGGCGCTATGGGGCCCCAGCGGTGACGACCTGCGTTATCCAGGGGCGTGACAAATTGGCACAGTCCTTCAGGCCGAACGGTGACGCGCCCCCGTACCCGCATGGGAATCGGCACATTGATTTCATCAAAGGCAATGTGCAAGGCCTGGCCATCCCAATGCAGGCTGCTCGGTCCGATGCGATAGTGGTTTTCGCTGCGCTCGATATGGCTGCGGCCGCGTTCTGTCATGGCCCAACGTCGTCCGGCCTTGCCGTACAAGGCCACATTGAGAGCGCAAAAATTCTCCGCCGGTGCCACACCGCCGCCGAGTTTGCGTGCCAATGCGTAGTACGGCGAGAACACACTCCCAACGAAGGCGATGATCGACAGCCCATGCTGTCCGTCATCACTCAAGGCGTCGACATACCACCAGAGATAAGCACCCGGCGCGACCGGCTGGTCGAATCGAGGTGCGCCATCAGCGTTGCGGCCGCCAGTCGACCCGACATGGCTGCCATCGGCACGCCCGGCCCCGGATGCACGCTGCCCCCCGCCAGATACAGGCCCGGTACCGGGCTGCGCGCCGAGTGCCGCGCAA
>CAIWRE010000029.1 GCA_903914985.1 uncultured beta proteobacterium
CAGAGCCGCGGCAGGAGCCGTAACCTTGGCTGCAAGTGCCACAATCGTGCCTGATCCGCGGCCCGTGCCGCGGGCTTTTGACTGATTGACCGCATGCCATTGCGAACTCCACTTTTCACCATGTTTTGCCGGTTGGCGCGCCTCATCCGCACGACTGCGCGACTAGGGGCCGCCGCGGCGCTGAACGCCTGTCTTGTGGCACACGCTGGACAATCGCTTCTGGCGCAACCGTCGGCCGCCGTAGTGCAAACCCCAGAAGTTCGTGCGGAATTGTTGGCCTATGCGCCCCAGGGTATCGCAAGAGACGCGCCCTTGGAACTGGGCTTGCTGCTGCAACACCAAGTGGGTTGGCACACCTACTGGAAGAATCCTGGCGACTCCGGCTTGGCTACTGAACTTCACTGGACTTTGCCCAATGGCCTAAAGACCGGCTCCATCCAATGGCCCACGCCACGCAAAATTTCCATTGGGCGGCTGGCCAACTTCGGGTACGAGGGCCAGGTCTTGCTGCCAGTGCGCGTCACGATGGAGCCCCATTTCCTGCTAGCGCCCGGGTCCAATGAGCTTGCCGTGCATTTGAGCGCCTCCTGGTTGGTGTGCAAAACCGAGTGCATACCCCAGGAGGGTCAATTTGACCTGCGAATTCCTGTTCAAGGCTCAACTGCCGTGGGATCCCAGTGGTTCGATGCGGCGCGAGCGGCGTTGCCTGTGCCCTTCACAGGAACTTTGGAGGCACAGCTAGGCGGTAACAGCCTGCTCTTGCGCGCAGAAGGGCTACCTGACGCATGGCGGGGCAAGGCCATTTCCGTTTTCCCGGAAGCGATCGACGTGTTCACAACCGCCAAGAGCGCCAGCCAAACGGATAGCGTCACCTTGGATCAGCCACCTTCGTCCGCAACGCAGTCTTGGCAGGGAAATGTCTGGAGCGCGCAACTCCCCTTGTCCGCCCAAGAAGCACAACGTCCTGAAAAGATCACATTTTTGCTGGCCTTGAACGACCAAAGCTTCCAAGGCCTTGCCACCATCAAAGGCGCATGGCCGGACAAGACGAAGAGTAACGAAGCGACCCCCCCATCGCCCGAGGCATTCGTCAACACCCCATCAGCAACGGATGTCGGCGCCCTTTGGTGGGCGCTGACTGCTGCATTTTTGGGCGGCCTGATATTGAATCTGATGCCGTGCGTTTTCCCAGTGTTGGCCATTAAGGCGTTGGGATTTGCTACACATTCCGCGCACAACCGCATGCCACGATGGTGGATAGGAGCGGCCTATACCGCGGGTGTTGTTGTCTCGATGCTTGCCTTGGGCGTGTTGTTGCTGGTGCTGCGAGCAGGCGGCGAACAACTGGGCTGGGGCTTTCAGCTCCAATCGCCTGCCGTTGTAGCAGCTTTGGCGCTGCTGTTTACCCTGATGGCCCTCAATCTTCTGGGCTTTCTGGAATGGGGGGCGCTGGTGCCCAGCGCCCTTGCGGGTGTGCAGCTGCGCCACCCGGCAGCCGACGCGGCTCTGTCCGGCGTGCTGGCAGTCGCTGTGGCTTCGCCCTGCACAGCGCCCTTCATGGGCGCATCACTTGGACTTGCTTTGACCCTGCCAGCGTGGCAAGCCATCGGGATTTTCGTCGCATTGGGTTTAGGGCTTGCTCTGCCATTTGCGCTACTCAGCGCGATGCCGAAATTCACGCGTTGGTTGCCGACGCCTGGGCCATGGATGTTGCACCTGCGGCAATTCATGGCCTTCCCGATGGCCGCGACGGTTCTTTGGCTGTTATGGGTGCTGGGTCACCTCGGTGGACTTGACGCAGCGGCTTCATTGGCGGCGCTGCTATGGTCATTTTCCCTGACCCTCTGGGCGCTGCATTTAAAAGGACGCAGCCGATGGGCTTACGCCATGTTCGGCGCAGCGGCGTTATTGGCTCTGCTGGGCACTGTGGGGCCCAATGTGCTGCAAACACCAGCGCCTGCGACAGGGTCGCAAATAATTCCAAACAGATCAGAGAATGCAGCAGTCTGGCAGATTTGGAGCGCACAACGGGTTGATGACGAAATGCGTTCCGGGCATCCCGTTTTCGTGGACTTCACGGCTGCCTGGTGCATCACCTGTCAATACAACAAGCAGACCACGCTTTCCAAGGCCGAAGTGCTAAACGACTTTTCCAGCAAGTACGTCACGTTAATGCGCGCGGACTGGACGCGGCGCGACCCTGAAATCACCCGCGCATTGAGCGCGCTGGGCCGCAGCGGGGTGCCTGTATACGTGCTCTACCAGGCCGGCAAGGCACCCGTGGTGATGTCTGAAATTCTGTCTGCATCCGACGTGCATGCGGCACTAAGCGCCCTCTGAACTCGTTACAGAGGTGAGAACATTTGTTGGAAGTACTCCGCTTCCAGCTTTTCCAAATCAGTCTTTTGTAATGCCTTGTCAAAAGCGTCGCGCATCGCAAGCCCTTTGGCTGTGCGCTTGAAACACACGTGCAATGTAAGCTTGGCAATCGGCCGTCGCGAAAACACCACCGTGCCACTGTCTTTGAGCTTGAACAGGGTGTAATCCAAGACATTTTTGTCAACCACAATGCCGCGAATTTTCCCTGCACGCAATTTGGCAATATTGACCGCATCGCTGGGCGCTACCTCCACCAGTTGGCGCTTGTCTTTGATGGCTGCATCAAAGTTTTCCCCATTCAGATAGCCATCCACCACACCGAGCCTATAGGACTCTAGATCATGCAGGTTCGCCCATTTGATCGGTGCATTCTTGAGAGTGGCGATACCCAACACGCTGTTACCGATCGACTTCGAAAGATGGCATGAAGAATCACGCTCCTTGCTGAAGTACTCCGGAAAATAGCCCTCAAATTCCGAATTTTTTTCACCGAGCTCTACCGCCTTATTCCATTCGTAAGACGCAGACAACAACCGAAATCCTGCAGCTTTGGCAACCGTGGACGCGATATAGGTAGACACGCCCTCTTTGGGTAGTAACAAACCTGTGAAAGGTGGCCATTCCAGTGTTGCCAGACGGATCAATTGGGAATCTGTTTGAGCCCAGCCAAAGGAGGCGACCAAAGCCAAAATCCAGCCGACACACCTGCACTTAATCATGGCTCATGCTTTCAATCAGTCGAAAATTAGGTGTACTCCGCCACCGTGCAGTGCGATCGCACCAGCTCCAACAACTCAGCCTCGGCATAAGGTTTGCCCAAATAATGATTGGCCCCCAGCGCTATCGCATGGTCACGGTGCTTTAGAGCGGTGCGGGAGGTAATGACAATGATGGGAATTTCCGACAGACTGGCATCAGCGCGGATTTGGCGTGTAAGTTCCATACCATCCATGCGCGGCATTTCGATATCTGAAAGTACCAAAGCAGGGCGTTCATCGCGCAGCAGATCAAGCGCCTGAATACCGTCCGCCGCCAATGCCACGCGGAAACCGGCGCGGGCGAGCAATCGCTGCGTAACCCGTCGGACGGTAATGGAGTCATCCACCACAAGTACCAAGGGCGCGGTACGTTCAGGAAGACCGTTGCTGTCCGACCAAACGCCATCGCTCGACGGAATTGTGGCTCGCCCGGACTGGGCGTCGAAATCAGCACGGCGTAAAGCATCGCCGTACACACTCATTAATGCCACCGGGTTGTAAATCAGCACCACTGCACCAGAGGCCAACACCGATATTCCCACCAAACCGGGTAATTTCGAGAGTTGCGTTCCCATATTTTTTACCACCACCTCCCGGTTTCCCAGCACCTCGTCAACATGCAATGCAACGCGCTGCCCTGCGCTGCGGATCACTGCCACGGATTGTTGGCGTGCGCCCGCTTTTTCAAGCTGACCACGACTGGAAATGCCCAAAATGGCACCCGCCCAAAAAAATGGTATTTCTTGTTTGGAATCCTGCCGCAATGCACCGGTTGAATAGGCCTCCTTTATGCGTTCTTGCGGCATACGAAGCACTGTTTCCAATAGGTTCGCAGGTACGCCAACGGTAACGGTATCCATGCGCAACAGTACGATTTGCGTCACTGAAGTAGTGAGGGGGAAAACAAGTTCGAAACTCGTTCCACCATCGGCTTGCGCCGAAATTTCAATACGCCCACCTATCGCACTGATGTCGGAAAGAATGATGTCCATACCAATGCCCCGCCCGGCGAGTTCTGTAACATTTTCCGCAGTAGAAAAGCCGGGTAAAAAGATCAGTTTGGTCGCTTGCTCATAGCTCATCGGCTGGTTGGCTTCCAGCAGTTTTGCATGAATCGCCCGAGTACGAATTCTTTCCAACTGCAAGCCCGCTCCGTCGTCGGCGAAGCGCACCACCACGTCACTGCCGTCTTGCTGCACGAAGATGGTTAAAGTTCCGATCGCTGGCTTTCCAGCTGCGACCCGAATGTCAGGCGACTCGATTCCGTGTACCACCGAATTACGCAACATATGTTCGAACGAGGGTGTCATACGATCGAGAACACCGCGATCCATCTTGATCGAACCACCCTCAATATCCAAGCGCACTTGTTTGCCGGTCTCTTTCGCGGCTTGTCTCACCACGCCGTACAAGCGATCAGATATGCTCTCAAATTCCACAAGTCGCAGACGCAACAAACCGTGCGTGAGCTCCTTGGCTCTCCTACCTTGCCCCAATAAGTCTTCTTGTGCACCTTCGACTTCGCTTTGCAAACCTTTGTGCAGTGCTTCTACATCAGCCACAGACTCTGCCATCATGCGAGAGACTTCTTGGAGCGCAGTGAAACGGTCTAGCTCAAGAGGATCGAATAGCTGAGAGGATTGCGGACTGGGCGATTGGCGAGACTGCATTTGCAACTCAGTCTGAATTTCCAAATCACGCAATTGATGTTGCAATCGATTCAGGCTCCGCCCTAATTCGGTGAGTGAGTTGTCCAGTTGGCCAAAATGCTGGTCCATCCGTGTGCGGCTCGTCATGACTTCACCTGCCTGGTCGATCAAGCGGTCAAGCACTTGAGCTCGCACCCTTATGGAGGCCCCAGTTGCGGTATTTATCGATGCGGGACGCTTGTTCGCTGCCGGATTTACTAGCGTCAGGGCAGAAGCAGAACCTCGCGCTAATTCAGGCTTGGCTTCCTGCACCAGGGCGTCCGTATCGAACTGCAGGGTCAACTGCCCGAACATCGCCTCCAGTGGGCCCAAACATCGCAAGATTGGAATTACTTCTTCGCTGTTGGATTTATGGTTCACTGTCACTTGTTCTACGGCAGACTCCATTTGATGCGCGAGTTCTCCCAGCCGCAACGCTCCCACGAGTCTGGCACTCCCTTTTAGCGTGTGGAGTGTGCGCAATATTTGGGCGCGCAAGTGAAGCTCTTGCGGTTGAGCAACCCAAAGATGCGCATGCCTCACCAGCCCTTGAAGGAGTTCCGTACCCTCCTCGAGGAAGACTGGCCATAGATCAGTATCAAGCACATCCGGGCTTTCAAAACCATCGAGCTCAAGCGGAGTCTGCGCCACTGTCGTGCTCGCTAGGATAGTCTCTGGCGAAGTCGTCAGTGCAGAAACCGCGCTTTGGGTATGCTCATCTAAAGGCCTTTCTGGAGATGGCGCCGCGAGTGAGTGCGAAACACTCTGTTCAGTTTCGCCGAATTTCGCATTCCAGACGTTCATCAGGGACGCTAAAGCGTCTAACGTAGCCGGCATCGGTTCATGCAATTCGCCGTTGGCGAACGCATCCAGTAGCCTCTTAGCTTCCTGAGACGCATCACAGAACACCTCTTTTTCATTGGTTACGGATAAGGCATGCAACACCAAGTGTTCTAGGCTCCGCTCTATGGCCTGTGCCAACACAGCCAAACCCACAAACCCGACCGCCCCGGCACTTCCTTGCAAAGCGTGGGCAAGGCCCGCCGCCTTCTCAACTACTGCTTGAGTTAAGGGGGTGCTCCAATTCTGGGTTTCCAATTGAAGTTGGACCACCCACGGGCCCGCTTCATTAATGAAAACTTCAAAAATATCCAATCGCACATGAAGACTGCCAATGGAGATTACGTTTACCGCCGTATTTCGCTCACCATGGGCGTCCGGTAAGGCTCCTAAGTAAAGACTGGCGCTCTCCAGCTTAAAGGCGCTCTCTGGCGTAAGCATCTCGCCTGGAGTGATGCTCATGGGCTCTTTCATGGAGGGAGCAGTCCCACCCTGGTCACTTGCTTGAGGCCACGTGTACGGAACATACCGGTCTTCTAGTCGCAATGTGTCAGCACATAGGCGGAAATCCGACGCCAAAAATATCGGCGGCTTACCTTGAGAAATCGATTCGATCCAAGCCGCCATGGCGCTCAACGCGTTTTCACACAGTGTCAGCAGCGTTTCTTTCGCCGGGCGTTTACTTTCAAGCCATGCATTCAGTAGCTGCTCGAATGCCCACGAGGCCTCGCCAAATTCTTGGAAGCCAACCATCCGAGCGCTGCCTTTAAGGGTATGAAATGCGCGGCGAAGACTGCCCAGCGCGGCTAAATTCGCAGGCGCCAAACCCAGAGCAATAATGGAAGCCTTTCCTTCGTCCACGACTTGGCCTGCTTCACTCAAAAATATGTTTTGAATCTCTTCATCGGCAATATCGTCTGACGCTAGCGCGTTGGCCTCGGAAGCTACTCGTAACATTTCATGCTGCGCATGAAGGGAAACTGGGCTAGGAGTATGGTCATTGAACAATTGCGGGACGCTTGGCATTGCTTCGCCCATTTCGATGGCCTGCGCTTGTATTTCCCGTTCAGTTGGGGCCCGCCCTTGCTCACGTTCCATGATGAGGCGGAATTCGTGTGCGCTCTCATCGTATTCAAAAAATTCCTTAGCCATGGCAGGTTGGTAGCGCAACATATCGATGAGAAATCCCATGGCACTCAGGCTATTGACCAAATGCAGGGACCATTTTTTGGCGGTGTCCAAGGCCACGCCTTGGGGCGCTAGCAGACACTCAACTGTTGATCGCATGCGCAACGCAGCAAGAGCAGCCTGATCAAGGCCTAATACCGAAAACACTCCTCGCATATTTCCCAATGCAACAGGCACTGTCTCCAGAACTGAACACTCAGAGGGATCCCGGACGAAGGATTCGACTTCCTGCTCAATTTCTGCCAACGATTGCGCCAATTCGCCGACAACCGTCCCCATCATCTTGCGGTCGCCGACACGGCGATACAAGGCCTCCATCCAACGCTCAATGGGCAGAGGCTCACCACCTCCCGCGACATGATGGAGGCGGGCAGCCAGACGCAAACTACGCTGCTCCATGATGTGGTTCGCCAAATCTAGGTCGTCATAGGCTACCTCCAGATACAACACCGCGGTCGCAACCTCTATTGCGACTGCAGGGCTTGGAACTCTGGCCATACTCGCTGTCGCGTCAACTGCCGCGATGAGGGCTGAAACAAGCGCTTCGTTTTGTGGATGGAGTTGCAGAACCGCGGCCCCAACCTCTCCGAACTGAGCAGCAACTGCTGATGAACGTCCCACATCGCCGCTTGAAAGTGCGGTCCATCCTTCCGCCGCCGCACTGATATATTTTCTGATTTTCGCCAATTGGGCGGGGTCGAACCTCCCAAAGGTAGCCGCCTCGTAGTACAGGGGCGGTAAAAAATCGAGACCGAACCTTTTCCTTACCGTCACAAGCGCGTTAGCGTCACGATCCGTAGGATTTGTAATTTTGGCGAACGCACAATAAAAAAGCAATTCGTGAACGAGGCCAGAAAGCGCCGTGGTTTGGCCCTCGGCCAACAGTCTGTATGCGGGGATGATGCGTGCAGCGGTTCTTCGGACGTACACATCATTCGGCAACTCCCCCAAACACAAGGCCTCAAAGAATGCAGAAGCAATACTCCAAAACGTCTGCACGGGCGCTGAGCGGCATGACCGCGCTAATTCAATGCATAGATCAACCATGCAACGGGCATTTTCCGAATCAAAATGTTGCAGTACAGACAGAAGCGACTGATCTAATTGCCCACGCTCGACGCTCTTTACCGGCAAGGCATGCGAGGTGGATTCAATCTCAAAGTCTTCCCAGCGCTCGACCCCAATCCACAAGTCCGCCGGATGGGTGCGGTCATTTCCAGCGAGCTGTGCCATTGCGCGGTATTGGATAAAAAGTGCCACGGGTGAGGCTAAGCTCCCCTTCAAATGGCCTTCAAAATAGTCCAGAGCAGCCCGCGCTGCGCCTTCAAAAACGGTTGTAGAGTCCTCGCTTACCGTATCCGGTTGGTTGATTACGTTCCGAATCCATTTCCCCATTGCTAGCACCAACTTCGCAGGGTGCTGGTGCCCCACCATTTCTAGCGCACCGGCGCTTTGGTCCAATTGGCTGAGAGCGGTTTGAGCATCGGAGTGGTTTCGGGCAGCAAGATTGGCGCCATTTTTTATATCCCACTCCAAGCGACGCACCACGTTGGTTGCATATGTCAACGACTTGCGAACGTCTTCAAGCACCCAGGCCAAGTGCCCCAAGTCTTGCGCAGCATCGCGAGGAAGACGATGGCGGGCCACGGGTGGCATGCTGAGACCCGTCAAGACCACACCAGAACTTGGATTGGTAGCCACCGTCGCTCTATGCAATCTTGAACCGCGCAACGGAGTTACGTAATTCATTAGAAGAGTTCGAGAGTTCGCGCACCTGACCGGCCGTGGCGCGGGTACCTTCGGCAGTTTGTTCAGTGACCGCAAAGATGTGTTGGATATTGTCAGCCACGCCTTTTGCCAAGGCAGCTTCTCGTGACGCAGCATTCGAAATCTTTTCAATTTGTGCGGCCATCCGACGTGAAACGCGGTCAATTTCAGACAAAGCAGCTCCCGCGTTGTCCGACAATTTCGCACCGGATACCACCCCTTGGGCTGATCGCTCCATCGCGCCTATAGCATCTTGCGCATCGGTCTGAATCGCTTTTATCAAGGCTGCAATTTGTCGCGTCGCGTCCGCCGATCGCTCGGCCAATCGCTGCACCTCTTCGGCGACAACTGAAAATCCACGGCCAGCCTCCCCTGCAGACGCCGCCTGAATGGCAGCATTCAACGCCAAGACATTGGTTTGCTCGGTGATATCCGAAATGAGTTCCGTGATCTCACCAATTTCTTGTGAGGATTCCCCTAGTCTTTTGATGCGCTTTGAAGTTTCTTGAATTTGGTCACGGATCGTGTTCATCCCGCCGATAGAGTTTTGCACTGCGGTAAACCCTGATTCCGCCGCTTGCAATGAGGCCTGTGCGACGATGGCTGACTCCTGCGCTTGTGCAGAGACTTCATTAATTCTCTCGGCCATATCCACCACCGAATTCCCTACTTCCCGGATTTCTATGAGTTGCGCGTTTGTTGCCGACAAAAGGGCTGAAGAAGTGCTGTCGACCGCAGCAGTCGTTTTCGCCATTCGGTCTACGGTCATCTGCACGTGGCTGACCAAAGATCGCAATTCTTCGACGGTGTAATTGACAGAGTCTGCAATCGCGCCCGTAATGTCTTCTGTCACGGTGGCTTCTTGGGTGAGATCGCCTCCAGCGACTGCTTGCAGTTCATTCATCAAACGAAGGATTGCGGCCTGCGTGGCAGCGTTGAGCCTTTGGGCTTCATGTTCACGTTGCTCTGCAACGTGCTTTCGTTCGAGTGCGTCCGTCCGCTGGGATTCTGCCCATGCTCTCCCGATTCGGCTCTCCTGTAGGCGAACATAAGAAAGTCCCGCGGCACTCAGCAACAGCAACAGGGCTAATGGAGCCAGTTCCAGGATCATTCTTGGTGCGGACTCTTCCATATCAGCAACTTCGATTTGCAAATTCTCAAGTATTTTCCGCAATGGCTCGCTATCTCTGTTGACATTGGTCTGTGCCTGACGCACTGCAATCAGCACCTGCAAGTTGTTCAAAATGGCCCCTGCCTGTGTACGACTTTCATCGAACATTCTGATCAGTTCCACCAATTTTTCACGTGTGGGTTTATCCTGGGTTGCCGTAAGTCTCAGTTCGCTGCTTCCGTCAAGTAGGCCTTTGGCGATCTCTCTGAAAGAGTTCAGATCTTTCCCCAAAAGAAAGACGGCCTCTGCGCTTGACCCCTGGCTGTTTAAGAATTCGTTTGCGGACTTTCCAATGCGCTGGGTTAAAGTCGACAGTTCACCGATGGCAGAAATGTCACCCGGTGGAGCACTCTGCTGCTGTTTCATCGAAGAGACAGTCTTGGTTAGTTCCAATAGGTCCTCCGACTGGCGATTCATCCGCAGCAAGGCCACCCCTATTTGCTCCAGAGTGATTTGTTGCGCCAGGATTGCGGCTGCACTCGCCGTGGCTTGCTCTACCAGTGGCGCCGCCTGGTCAAGAGCGATTCGTGCACCACCTGACACAGGCTTGATTCGTTGTTCTGAATCGCCGTTTTTCAGACCATCTATGGACTTCTCCAGAATCTTGGAGCTGTCTGCGAGGTCAACGAACGCCCGTGGACTGCCCACGAGGGCCTGGCCTGCCGATGTGGCTAGGCGCTGTGAATGCAAGAGTGCTTGGCCTATCGTCTCCAGTTGACGACTTTGGGCATCCAGCGAAATTAGTCGATATGTTGTTAATGGAATCAGCACCAGGGCTGAAAGCATCATCAATACAGAGAGCAGTCGACGTTGCGCCCGCCCGCTTCGACGTCCCAGACCCGGCACTGATATCGTCATCGCCGAGGGATCCTGCACTGCAGCGGCAGACTCCTCTTTGCTTGTTGCGTATTCTGTCGGGGACTCCGATTTGGTGTCGTCTGTACTTTGTGCAAAAGCCGTTTGCACAAAGCGCTCCGTGGATCCTTCCTGGCGGTTTTCGGAGCTGGGAAACAAATTGGGGATGACCATGGTGGGTGTCTGCCTATGCACTAATGTTTAGAAACTCGAGCGTTTGGGATAGTTCTTGAATATCGATTACTTGCCAGCCTATGGACTCCGCGTCCAAATATTGATCGCCAAAATACACTGGAGCACCAGCGGGTGCAGGCATTGAGGACGCGAAGGAATCCGCTGAACGCAGGCCCGCCAATGCACTGACTTGTAATGCGCAGTTGACTTCTAACGCAGTATGAAAAGTGATGACAGTTGGCGCATTGGGCCCGTACGCCGCAGTTTCGATTGCAGCGTTACCCTCTCGGAAAGAGAAGTCTGCGACAAACTGGGCGAGGTCTACTGTTCCATACAAACTACCGCGAACATTGACAACACCAAGAAACCAATCTTTTGTTCGAGGTACCGGTCGCAGTTGAGGCGCTGGCAATATCTCGCCGGAATGGCGCAACGGAATCAGATAATTTTTTGAGCCCGCAACAGCGGCGAGCCATGTCATTGCAATGTTGGATGATCGTGCCAGATGAAAACGCTGGGTGAGGCGGGATTGCAGTTCCTTTAACGTTTCGCGGTGGGCCATCAGGAACTCTCACACCAACGCATTGATTTTGGCGAGTAGTTCGGGTTCATTCACAGGTTTTGTGATGTAACCCGCCGCCCCTTGCCGGAGCCCCCAGACTTTGTCGGTTTCCAAGTTTTTGCTACTGCACAAAATGATCGGTATGTCCCCGAAATCCGGGTGCCGACTCATTGCGCGCGTCAGCTGAAATCCATTGCGCCCCGGCATTACGACGTCCAACAAAATCAAGTCCGGTTTTTCTAATGCCATGAGCTCAAGCGCTTGCTCCCCGTCTTGTGCACTGGATACCAAATACCCGTTGGATTTAAGCATTTCCGTTAAGACCATCGTCTCTGTCTTTGAGTCATCAACGATCAATACTTTGCGGATCGTCATTGGTGTACCCCTTGAGAAGCCAGGCTGAATGTTTTTACCGCACTGAGCAATTGCTCTTTGGTAAACGGTTTGGTGATGAAGTGTTGGGCGCCCACCATGCGTCCTCGGGCTTTGTCGAAAACACCATCTTTTGAGGACAACATGACCACCGGAACGTTGGCGAATCGACTATTTCCTTTGATAATGGCACAGGTCTGGTATCCATCGAGTCTGGGCATCAAGATGTCACAAAAGATCATGGCAGGTGTGGATGAATTGATTTTGGCCAGTGCGTCGAATCCGTCCTCCGCGAGAATGACCTTGTAGCCACCGCGTTTTAGAAATATTTCCGCGCTACGCCGGATGGTGTTGCTGTCGTCAACCACCAACACCCAGCCCGAAAATTCAGTTGTGCTCATAACGCTTTCGCACCCTCTTTTTCATTAGATTTCTGCAAATATACATCATTTTGTTAATCAATAGGCAGCAATGCGGCCATCATTTGGCGTCAGCTGCCAACAGTCAATGGCTAGTCTGACGACAGCGATGTTTGGACCGCAGCCTGGTCGTTGGCGGCACGAAGGTGGGCGGTTTGTTCTTCCAGCCTATTGCGAAGTGATTGGATGCTGTGCTCGCGATCTTTAATGTGCTTGAGGCGTTGTTCAAAACCGTCGGCGGCGCGCTCAATTTTCTCAACAGATTCCAAGCGGCTTGCGAAATTGCTGTGTCGCAGCGCGGTCTGAGCTTGTATTTGTGCAACCATGGATTGCCGCCATTGCTGGGCCTCAAGCCGAAAATGCGCTTGTAAAGAATCTAATTTGTGAAAGAGTGCACGCACCACTTGTTTCACAAAATCTGTGCGTTGCAATCGAAACGCGTGACGCAAGCCCACATAGGCCATGTGGCTGCGTTTTGCCAGCTCCAAATCCATTGCATAGTCCGAGAAACTGGGGGGCTTCACCGGCTGTAGCATCAAGCCATAGTCTGTGTTGAGCTGGCTGAATGCACTCGTCTGTAGGGCCTGCAAGTCGGTGCTGATGGTTTGAAGCGACGAAACCCGGGCTTGAAGGCGATCGAAGGTTTCGCCATATATATTTTTGACGTCCCATTTGAGTCCGGGGCGACTCAGTGCCTCGTCAAGTGCCTGCATTTCCCTCACCAGATCCTCGCGTCTCAACTGCTCCAATATGCCGTGAAATAGTTTGCGGTAAACCGATTGCACCGCAGACATCCTGGTACTGGCCTGCTCAAACTGATGCTTTTCATGGGTAATCCGATTGCGCATTTCGGTCATGACTTGAGAGCTTTTCCCACGCAACGACTCCAGTTCCAGCCGTTGAGCGCGCAAGTCACGGCTTCTGGCCTCAAGTGCACTTTCCACGCACTGCTTGAGTTCGTCGATACCGAGCTTGATGCCCTCTCGCATCGCTTGATGGCGCTGGCCCAGCATTTCATGCGCCAGGGCAGTTTCGAACTCCAAAACCCCACTTTTTTCCAACAATTCAGCGTTCTTGCTGATTTTTGCCACCAGCCCCTTTTGTGCAGACAAAGCAACAATGCGTTCTTTCTCAATTCCCAGTACTTTCGCTGTTCGTATTTTTTGTGTTTCGATTTGGCGATGAATCTGGCTTGCACTGCTCAGTTCATCCCACAGCGTGTCAATTTTGTTGAGCACCACCACGGTTGGCAGGGATGGACGCAGGTGCGGCGCCATGTGCTCTTGCCACATCGCAAGATCTGACTTGCTGACGCCGGTATCCGCGCTCAACATAAACACATGTGCTTGAGCCTGATCGAGCAATCCAAGTGTGAGCTCGGGCTCGGCACCTACGGCGTTGAGCCCGGGAGTGTCAAGAATGATCAATCCTTGCTTGAGCAAGGGATGTGCGATATTTAGCAGGGCGTGGCGCCACTTTGGTATTTCAACCATGCCCGATGCTTCCGCTGCACGACGCGCCTGACTTGGTTGTGCATGCCAAAGCCCTAGAGCCTGGGCTTCCTGCGGGGTCACATCCACTGTTTCGGTAACGCGCTCCATCGCACGCGCCAATTGGTCTGCGTCGTTGACGTCGATTTCGATGCAAGTCCACGCTGCGGGTACCCTGCGCCAGCTGGACAACGGGTCGGCCTGTAGACGCGTTTGAATGGGCAACAAGCGCAGTCCGGGGGCAGTGTCGGGTTCAAAGGCAATTTCGCATGGACACATCGTGGTGCGGCCCGCGCTGGTCGGCACGATGCGCCTGCCATATTCCCAAAAAAACAGAGCATTGATCAACTCTGACTTGCCACGCGAAGACTCGGCGACAAAAGCGACCGTCAGCCTGTCTGAGCGAACCCTTTGCTCGAGTTGGGTGATCCGGTTTTGGGCGGCTGCATCGAGAAGAGCGCTGTCTTTCAGCCATCGTGAAAACAGCCGCAGCAAGAAACTGAAATCACGTCGCCATGCGCTGTGATCGTTCCAATGAGACTTGAATGTGGCTGCCAATTTTCACCCCTTTAGGGCGTTCAGTGTAATCATAAATATTTGATTCCGTGATATTTGCCGTTATTGATATGATTTGAACTTGTATTTCAATCGATCGGGCTGCGCAGGGTCGGGTACGCATGGGAGGGGAGTTGCGTACACTCTTCTTCTGAACGACCCCCGGCCCTGTGC